>DAIMDJ010000175.1:3114-6063 GCA_036725905.1 Terriglobales bacterium | reverse complement strand
GATCGCAGACCATTCGCCGACGCTGGGTGTAACCGCGAGTCGCCACAGGAAACGAGCACGGTCCTGCCAGCGTTCGCGCGCATCCATCATCAGACGGAAGTAGGAAACGGATTCGGGATCAAGATTTTCTTCCTGCGAGAGCAAAGGAATAACTCGATGCACAACGACCTCGACCTCGTGATCGCACTGTGCATACCCTTGGACCGCCTCTGGTATCTCTGCTCCGAAGAGATTGTTTGCCAGTGCAAGGCTCACAGCAAGAATGCGGCAGATGCCGAGTCGCTCAGCCTCATTGAAAATAGCAACCCAATCGAGCTGCTGCGATTTTGAGAGTTCCCCAATCTCGCGTATCCAGGAAAGTTGTGTCCAGGCATGTTTGGCGGCATGAACGCACAGTACCAGCATCAGGTCTTCCGGACACAGTGTTCGCACGGCGCGTTCGCATAGATCGACCGCAATAGCCCTGTCGAAAAAGCGTTCGATATTGAAATCGACTGCGTAAAAGCGAGGCAGGATTCGCCATTGAATCTCGAGCAGATTCCGGTGCTCGCCGAAATCAAACACCAATTCATAACCCGCCGCGATGTAGGCCCGCTCTTCACGTGGGGGAAGCTTGAGGCTTGCTTCGTAACCCAATTCGGCAAGGCAAGCTCTGACCTTCGGCAGGTCATCGGGTGAAACCAAAATATCGAGATCGGCAAATTGACGTGAGGTGACATTGCCATGCAGAATCTGTGCCAGTGTGGGGCCTTTGTATGGTAGGGACCTGATGTCATGGCTGTCGAAACAATCGATAATCCGAAGCATCTCCCGGGTCAGCCAAAGAGCCTGATGCACGCTGCGCTCGTACATCTGCCGAAGGCTTGAGAGTTCGGCGGATGAAGCACCCTCGGCTTGAGCCATAACGGAGTAAACCTGCGGCAACACTCCATGGTGATCGGCGAGGCGGGCGAGTCGCTCCCACTCCAGCTCACCCCAGAGGGCGTTTTGTACTCGCTCCACTTTCTCGTCGCAAGCGCAGCAGGCCAGCAGCAGATCAAACTCTGGATCGCTGCTGAAACTCGATGCGTACTCCCGCTTCGGCAAAACCTGTGGCACTGTATTTGGCAGGACGGCAGACGGCACACTGAATCCTTGTCGTTGCTCAACCATTCATGCGTATGGAACTCACCGTAGCGGACACTATAATACAGAGACTTCCAGGCAGTACTTCCAGCGCAACAGAAACACGGCCAAGCTTCATCGAGATGGATAGTGTCGTCCTAGATTCCGTCACGAAGCAATTTCGCCATCGGCCTGCTTTGTTCAACTGGCTGAGCCGCGAGCGAAGCGGCGAGACGCTCGCGCTTGTCGACGTTTCCCTGCGGGTGCAAAGAGGCAAAGTTCTTGTGTTGCTGGGCCCGAACGGCAGCGGAAAGACAACTACTCTCAAGCTGATTTCCACCATGCTTCTGCCCGACTCGGGCCGCGTGCTGATTGAAGGCGCCGATACCTGTTTGCGTGCGGGAACAGTGCGCAAGCACGTAGGCTTTGCTGTGGCCAATGAGCGGTCATTTTTCCCGAGGCTCTCGGCCCGGGAGAACTTGGATTTTTTCGCCTCACTCGAAGATGTTCCTGCCAAGATTCGCCCGGCACGCATACAAGCCATGCTGGAGCGGACTGGACTTCAAGACACAGCGAACACTCTGGTCATGAAATTCTCCAGCGGCATGTATCAACGGCTTGGCATTGCCCGCGCCCTGATCAAAGAGCCTTCGGTCATTTTGCTCGATGAGCCAACGCGCAGCCTCGATCCGGCTTCGACGGCTTGCTTTTGGAACCTGGTCCGCGAGCTGGCTGATCAGGGCGCAACCGTGATTCTCACAACGCACAGCTTTCAAGAAGCAGTCGCAGTCGGAGATTTTGTTGCACTGTTGCACTGCGGGAGGTTAGCGGCTTACCAAAAAATTCGAAATATAGAAGTCGAGGAACTGCGCTCGTTTTATTTCCAGACGACCGGCGAACTAAATCACATCGACGAGTTCGCGGTGAGGAACTGCCGATAATATGAAAGGCTTGCTCGACAAAATGGCCGCCATCCTGCGGCGCGATCTTCTGAGCGCGCTTCGTTACAGGAACGGTTTTCTCCTGACCGCCTTCGCGTCGGCGGCTGAACTGGCATCGTTCTACTTTCTGGCGCGAGCCATCGGGCCAGGATTCCGACCGGAAGGAGTCGAGTATTTTCCGTTTCTGCTCGTCGGTACCGGTTTCTACACATTTCTGGTGATGGGGGTCCACTCGTTTCTGCTGATTGTTCAGGACGCACAGCAAACGGGCACTCTGGAAGTATTGATGACAACCTCAACGCCTGCGCCCGTGTTGATTTTCATGAGCGCGATGTCGGCATTCGCCGGCCACATGGTTCAGTTTGTGATCTATGTCGGCGGCGGGCTTCTGCTTTTTCGGGCGCCACTCGGGAATCCAAACTTGCTGGGTTGTGTTTTGGTCTTTCTGCTCTCCGCAGCGATTGCGGTAGCGCTTGGAATCTTCGCAGCGGCTTTGCAACTGGCTATTCAAAAAGGCTCTGCCCTGCTCTGGTTATTCGGATCCGGGACGTGGTTCTTGACCGGCACTCTTTTTCCGGTTGAAACATTGCCGAAGCCGCTGCATTCCCTTGCCGACCTTATTCCGGTGACACACTCACTCAATGGAATGCGGCTGGCTCTGCTGCAAGGAGCGAATTTTGCAGCATTGCGCAGTGAAATTCTGTATCTGGCAATCTTCGCTTTGCTCATCTTGCCCGTAAGCCTGCTCGTGCTTTCGCATACCCTCCGCCGGGCGCGGCTGGAGGGCACTCTTTCCTTCTACTAACATCACATTCCATTAGCGTTTTGCTCCGAGCTTGGTATAAACTGCGGCGTCCCCACAACAGATCAGTGGCTCAGCAGCATGAAATCGCGGTGGAGATCG
>DAIMDJ010000175.1:0-3014 GCA_036725905.1 Terriglobales bacterium | reverse complement strand
GTGGGACCCTCGGGTGCGCCGCGGCCGCGTGCGCCAGCCTGACAATTCCTATTCGATGGATGCGGTCTTGCGCATCGTACACACGTTGATTCTGGCGAGGCAGGGCGGATTTTTGCTTCACGCCGCCAGCGGCATTCGCAATGGCCGTGCGTTTGTATTCTCCGGCGTGTCCGGGGCTGGGAAAACGACCATTTCGCATCTTGCTCCGCCTGATGTCTGTTTGCTGACCGACGAAATTTCTTACATTCGCCGTGACGGCGAAGGGTACGTAGCATGCGGCACTCCGTTTTCAGGGGAGCTCGAGCGGCCCGGTGCGAATTGCGCTGCCCCGATCAATTCCGTGTTCCTGCTGGCAAAGGGCACGGGAAACAGGATTGACCCGCTGCCGAGTTCGGAAGCGCTGCGCCGATTATTGCGCAATGTTCTTTTCTTTGCGAAGGATGCGGAATTGGTGGACAATGTGTTCCGCTCAGCCTGGGAGTTCGTGCAAAAAGTTCTCGTGCAGCAACTTACGTTCGTGCCGGACGCGCGCGTCTGGGGCATGATTGAATGAGTGAGAAGTACATCGCTCGGAGTTCGGCGATTGCCGCCCGCATGCTGGGCGGCGAAATGATGGTTATGTCATCTGTGGACTCCACGTTTTTCACGCTAAACGAAGTAGCAACGGCCATCTGGCAGGCCGCCGATGGCCGCACTCCGTTGTCCGAAATCGTGACCCGTAAGGTTTGTAGTGAATTCGAGGTTGATCTAGAAGTAGCCCAGCATGATGCAGAAAAGTTTGTGGATGAGCTTTCGCGTCACGGTATTTTGCTGGTTTCCGACCATCCCTTTGAGCCACCTGCACTGCCTTGAGTAATCGCGCGTTCAAACAATAATTCTGGGTTACAGCTCCGTGGTTACTTTGGTGCCACTTCTGCGCAGACGAGTTCCAATTTGGCAGCATTTCAGACGTAAAATTCTGGCAGCGGAGCATGGAATCCAGCGCTAAATCGTACGAAGCAGAGCGCCGCAGCACACGCATTCGTGCGCAGATTCCTCTGCGTGTCACCAGTCTTGATCCTGCCATCCAATTTTCTGAGCAGTGCCACACGCTAGTGGTCAATACGGAAGGCTGCGGAGTGCGGCTGTCGCGTCCTTTAGAACCGGGTGTTCCTGTCCGGCTGGAAGAACTCCCTGGTGGGCGCATAGCAACTGCATTGGTCGCGAATTGCGTGCCGCTCGGAGCTAAATTTTGGATAGTGGGGCTGGCGCTAGACGAATCAGGGAATATTTGGGGCATTCACCCCGCTCCTGCGAATTGGGGCGAGCAGCCGAAGCCCGTTACCCCCGCTGCGCCGGTTCCGCTGGCTACGCAGCAGGACCAATGGCCTTACGCTCAGTTCTCCAGCCGAGGGGAATTTCATCCTGGCCGCAAATAGCGCAAAATCGACGGTATAGATTGCTGAGCAGGCGCTGATTATCGGTTCAGCAACTTCGAGAAGTACCGGTTATCATAGAACATCGTCGTGTTGTGGACGAATTCAAGCACCCGGTGCATCTTTTCCCGTTCGTCACGTCCCATATCGTTGAATTGGATGGCGACGCCGCATCCTGGGTCGATGCGAACCACGCTTCCTTCAGCCTGCATTCTGCCGTCATCAATGGAGAAGATCAGTTTGAGTTTGGCTCCTGGGGGCATGATAGCGCTGGTTTCTACGAAACATCCTCCCAAGCTGATGTCGATTAGATTTCCGAATACAGGGGTATCCCCATCCTCAGGCCGGAGTTCGATGGTCACCCGGCATTTCATGCGCGGATACGTTCTGCGGTTCTTGCGCGAGGGCTGCTGCTGTTTTTCGATGTACATACGGCGATCAGCTTCAGCCAACAATGCTTCTGCGTCTTTTCCATCGCTGGGGTAGACCGCCTGGCCCACGCTGAGCGAAAGAATGTCTTCGCCGCAAACTTCCGCGCCTGCCTGCCTGGCTAACTCGCGCAAGGACTCGGCCTTCTTGATGGCAGTTTCCGCCGTCAAGCCAGGGGCGACAATTACGAATTCATCCCCTCCCATGCGTGCCACGTAATCGTACTCGCGGCAAGTGTCTTTGAGAGCTTGCGCAAATAGCCGCAAGACCCGGTTGCCCTCCAGGTGGCCAAAACGATCGTTGATCTGCTTGAAGCCATCCATATCGCTGACCATCACGATCAGCGAGGAATTATCCCGCTTGCAGCGTGCCAGTTCCCTGTCCAGTTGCAGGAACAACGAGCGCGCGTTGGGCAAACCGGTCAGATAGTCTGTGACAGCCGAACTTTCTGCCTGTTGATATTTCAGAGCATTTTCAACCGCTAGAGCCATCTTGGAACTGACCGCCAGCAGGATGCGCAGGTGATCGGAAGTGAAGGCATCGTGCTCGGCGTGATAAAGGGCAATCACGCCGACAACTCCGGCCAGTCCCTCCAGCGGGACCGCCAGTGCGGAACGCAGAGTGCTGAACTTAGTGGGATCGTTCAGATATCCGGGTTCGACGGAAGGATTACCGTTAACAATCGGTTTGCGATTTTGCGCCACCCAGCCGGAAAGGCCTTGGCCTAGCGGAATTCGCAGAGAGGAAAACAGACGGAAGTTGTCTCCGTTCACGTATTCGGGAATCAGTTCCACTCCACGTTTTACATAGATGGCGATGGCATCGTAAGGAATGAGCCGTTTCAATTTCACCGAGAATACGGACAGGGTCTCACCGAGACTGAGCGATGCTCCCAGATCCTGGCTCAGCTCAAACAGCGTTTGCGCCTCTTGCCGCGCTGCCGCAATGGAAAAAAGGAATGTGGCCTCATTTGCTGCGGGGTCCTTGACGGCTATGTCTTCGAAACCAGCCGCCGGTGCTTCTCCGCGCTCCACCTTCAGATCGGTTGAGAGTTGTGAGCCGCCTTCGTTATCGGAGCCGGGTTCCACCAACTTTTCCAATTGCCGGTGTCGCTTCTCCAACACTTCCACAACTTTGGGATCGAACGACTTGCCTGATTCTGCGGCCAGG
>DAIMDJ010000174.1:0-6085 GCA_036725905.1 Terriglobales bacterium | reverse complement strand
TCGTTGCGCTGGTGGATTGGCGGTCTTTTATTTGCCTCGACGGTTATCAACTACATTGACCGGCAAACCCTCTCGCTGCTCGCCCCTTATCTCAAACTCGAGTATCGCTGGACGAATACGGATTACGCGAACATCGCGATCGCTTTCCGGGTCGCGTATTCCGTTGGTCAGACTGTCTTCGGCAAACTCATGGATCGGGTCGGTACCCGCCGCGGTCTGACCCTCACCGTCATCTGGTATTCGACGATCTCGATGCTGACGTCCTTAGCAAATGGCTTTTATAGCTTCTCCACCTTCCGCTTTTTGTTGGGAGCAGGCGAATCAGCCAACTGGCCGGCGGCGACAAAAGCGGTCTCAGAGTGGTTCCCGAAGCGTGAACGCGCGTTGGCCACCGCCCTTTTTGACAGTGGTTCCTCCATCGGGGGCGCTGTCGCTCCCTTCATTGTTCTGTGGATTTACTTCCGCTGGGGATGGCGGCCGGCATTCATGATCCCGGGCACGCTGGGATTCTTCTGGCTGGTTGTCTGGCGATGGCTGTATTACCCACCGGAGATACATCATCGCCTTAGCCGGGAAGAGCTGGAGATGATCGTGGCGGACAAGAGCGAAGGTATTTCCAAACAAAATTCGGCTCGTCCGCGATGGCGGGACTTGTTGAAGCTGCCCCAGACCTGGGGAACTATCATCGCGAAGACTTTTACCGATCCGGTCTTCTTCTTTATTACCGAATGGTTCCCGATCTATCTGGTCGCGAAAGGCATCGAGCTCAAAAGCGGATTGATCGCGATATGGATCCCTTTTCTCGCCGCCGATCTGGGGAGCTTCGCGGCAGGTGTCGTCTCCGGACTTTTAATCAAACGAGGATGGCCGCTTGGCGCCGCACGCAAGGCTCTGATTATTTTTGGCGGAATTGGCATGACCATGCTCATTCCCACAATCTTTACGACCAATCTGTACTTGATTGCCTTGCTTTTCGCGTTAGCAACCTTTTGCTATGCAAGTTTCACGACTATGGCGAACGTGCTGCCATCCGACCTTTACAACAGCGAATCCGTGGCATCGGTCAGCGGTCTCAGCGGTACCGGTGCAGGCATCGGGACTATCGTTGCCTTCAAACTCATCGGTTATTTTTCTGATGTGCGCCAGGCCAGTGGCACTCATTCCTTCGATCCAATTGTGATTCTCGCGGGACTGGTTCCGTTCGTCGGCATGATTCTCGTCTTGCTGCTGGTGCGTAATACTGCGGCTACGGATCAAGGATTGGTACGCCGAATCTGAGGCTTTCTATAAACTCAGTGGCGGCGGTTTGAGGAGGATCTGTTGAAGATCACCGATGCCAAAGTGTTTGTCTGCTGCCCCGGCAGAAACTTCGTCACCCTGAAGGTGCGTACCGATCAGGGTATCTATGGGCTCGGAGATG
Source organism: Terriglobales bacterium (assembly GCA_036725905.1). Lineage (GTDB taxonomy): Bacteria > Acidobacteriota > Terriglobia > Terriglobales > Acidobacteriaceae > QIAB01. The sequence continues at coordinate 4,665 of DAIMDJ010000174.1, read as the reverse complement.
CCACTCTGAATGGCCGCGAGTTATCGGTTGCTTCTTATCTGCAAGATCACGTGATTCCCTGCATCATCGGACGCGATCCCTTTCAGACCGAAGATATTTGGCAATATCTCTACCGTGGCGCCTATTGGCGTCGTGGCCCCGTGGCCATGACCGCCATTGCCGCTGTGGATCTCGCGCTCTGGGATATCAAAGGTAAGGCTCTCAGTACGCCGGTGTACAACTTGCTCGGTGGCAAGAGCAGAACCGGCGCTCTGGTCTACGGTCACGCTAACGGACGTGATATTCAGGAAACCTGCAATGAAGTTGGAAAGTACATCAGCATGGGATATCGCGCCGTTCGTGCGCAAACGGGAATTCCCGGACTTCCCTCCACTTACGGCGTCGGCAATGAAAAACTGTTCTATGAGCCCGCCGAGAAGGGATTGCCACCGGAAAACACTTGGTCAACGGAAAAGTATCTTCTCCATGTGCCGAAGCTTTTCGAAGCCTTGCGTGAAAAGTACGGCGATGAGATTCATCTGCTCCACGATGTCCACCACAGGCTGACGCCTATTGAAGCCGCTCGCCTCGGCAAGAGTCTGGAGCCCTATCACCTGTTTTGGCTGGAAGATCCCGTTAGCGCCAGCTTCAGGAGGGGTTCCGCATCATTCGCCAGCACACAACCACGCCTCTTGCCGTGGGCGAAGTGTTCAACTCAGTGTGGGACGCGCACATTCTCATCACCGAGCAGCTCATTGATTACATCCGCATGACCGTCGTTCATAGCGGCGGCATTACTCACCTCAAAAAGATTGCCGCGCTGGCTGAGATCTACCACGTACTGACGGGCTGTCACGGGGCCACAGACTTGTCTCCTGTGTCGATGGCAGCAGCGTTACACTTCGACATTTCTGTTGCCAATTTCGGCATTCAGGAGTACATGCGGCACACGAAGGAAACCGACGAAGTGTTTCCCCAGGCCTACTACTTCAAGGATGGATATCTGCACCCCGGTGACGCCCCGGGATTCGGCGTGGACTATGACAAGAAACTCGGCGAGAAGTTTCCGTACGAACGTGCTTATTTACCGGTGAATCGAAAGCCCGATGGAACCATGTTCAACTGGTAGTGCACCGCTGCCTTCTCGCAAATGGCTCTGGTCGCTCTATTCCTAACCTTTTGGCAGCCTTTGAAGAAAATCTACTAGAATTGCTCCGAAAGCGGGGCGCTCTCGAGCAAGCTCGAAGTTGTTGGTCCCTTGGAGCCGGACGATCTTTCGAAGCCTATCGCTTACGGCCAGCGCTTCGCGGTGTCATCCCAGCCCGCTGCACGGGCCGGCTGCGGCGTCGCATTGACTGCGGACTGCGCCATGCGGATGGGCTGCTGCGGCGTTGCCGCGGTGGCCAAAGTGGGTTTGCCCTCAGCGGCATCCTTATCGTCAGATAGCAGCGGCGCGGCCACCCGCAACGCCTCGACTTCCTTTTCCAATCTCGCCAACTCCAGCTCTTTTTGCCTTAAAACCTCGTAGACATTCTTCATCGTGGGCACCTATAGGACGCGCGAATTGAATCGATGGATCGAACTTTACCAGTTGTCTCATTTTTGTCAAGGAGTAAGAGGGGGACATGTGGCCGTTTTCGTGGAATAGGAAAAGCCTTCGGGCAATGCTCAACCCCGACTATGTACGAGCTTAAGCCCGTCCGCCTGCAGGATCCGCTGAATCTGATTTCGCGCGTGGATTGCCCAAGGCCCCGCTGTATCTAGCCTGACATACGCCCGCCAGTGTTTGAGCGCTTTACGCGGTTCTTTCATCTTTTCATAAGCTAGCGCCAGGTTGTAATGGGCATCGGCGTAGGTTGGGGCAAGCTGCAATGCGGCGTTATAAGTCTGAATGGCTTCAGCCACGCGGCCGGTTTCGTCGAGTACGTTTCCTAGATCGAAGTATGCCAGGGCATACCTCGGATCGACTTCAATTGCTCGCCGATAATGCTTCTCTGCCAGCGTGTATTCCTGCCGGTTGTAGTAAAGCGTGCCCAGATTGATGTGGGCGGCGGCGTGATTGGGATCAAGCTCCAGCACGCGCTGGTAGGTCTGAATCGCAAGGGTGTGCTGGCCGGGATCTTCCTCCAGCATGATCCCCCGGGCAAACAATTCAGCAACGTCCGTGGACGCGGGTTCGGGTTTTACAATCGAAATCTTCGAACTGCTTACTACACGCTCCTGGGTGGAAAAGTCGAACATGAACTGGCCGGCAATGGGCTCAACCAGCTTGCCCTGATGGCGAAATCCGACCCGATGATGGCCTGTCGTAAAAGCTCCCGCCTCGAGCAGCGGGTTTTCCATACCGGCTACCTGTTTCTGCATGGCCTCGAGCGATTGACGAATCACCGCTGGACGCACTTTGCGCGCGCACAGATCGCGTACTTTCTTAATTTGCAGCAGATCAAAAAAAGAATAGCTCTCGGCGGCGGCTACCAGTCCGGCCTTTTCCCAAGCTGCCAACTGACGCGCCGTGAGCCGCAGAATGCGAACCAGATCCGCTCGATTGTATCGATACACAGTTCTAAGGAACTCTGCCGGTATTATCGGAAAAGTTAACCAGCGCCGCAATAGCAAAGTAGTGCCAGAAGGAATCTTCGAAGGCAACTTTGCAAGAGAGATGGTGCAAGTGCGGTGGAAAAGTTGTTGGAGACAGTTGTCGTTAGTAGTCGGTCGTCGGACTTCGGCAAAAAACGCTGAAAGCGGTACCAAGTAAAAGTGCTGGAGCCGACGATCGGACTTGAACCGATGACCTGCCGATTACGAATCGGCTGCTCTACCAACTGAGCTACGTCGGCTTCATTCCGATTCTAAATGCGGCTGTGGCGCACGTAAAGGTTGTCGGCGCGGTCTAAGGAGCCACCGCTGAGGATCAATACCTACATCGAGAAGATGCAGTGAAAATCACGCAGCCCGCGAAGCTTGCTCTGCGTATTCGCGTTCAGACTCCGACGGAAGCAGGACCCAAAGCGTGTATATCCCGAGCGCCGTACCAAAGGGAGGGTGGAACAAAGCCAGGAAGCCCCCGATCAGAGCAACGATGCGCGCCCAGCCCTCGCGGCGCAGCAGTCCCCAGCCGGCAGCGAATCCCAGCAGCGCCTTCGAGAGCACAAAAATTGCAACTAGTGTGAGCAGTGGCTGCAAGAAACCTTGAACGAACTCCGGTGGGCCTTGGCCCAATTCGCGCAGGTGCAGCAGAACCGGTTTGGCGACCAATAAAATTGCCAAGCCGCTAAGCGTGTTGAAGGCGGATATCGCCAGCCATAGAATCCCGAGCAAGCGGATATGGGCGCTCACGCGCCCGCGGCGCAACTGTGCCCACTGCGCTCCGCCGACAACTTCTTTCCCGCATGATGGGCAAAAACGCTGGCCTGTCTGCAAGGATGAGCCGCATTTGTCACAGAACATGAACGCTCCTCGAAGTTCAATCTTCAGCCGTCGACCCACGCAAAGTTATTTATGATACGCCCCGCAACCTCATCGGGTTCCGTCTGCAGCGAATTGCTCCGCTCTCCGTCGAAGAGCAATGACTGTTGCCAACCACGAAAACGAAAAGGCCACCCGGCAACATGGGCGGCCTCTTCTTCAAGGGAGAATAGTTCCAACGGAGTGTTAAACCGTCAAAACTTTCTGGCGAAATCTTATGAGCCGAAAAAGCAGGGTGTCAAGGAATTTTTAGGAAATAAATGGCTTTTGTTTCAATAACTTACAAGACGCATTAACAGCTTCGCAAACTGCCTCATTGTGAGACAAACGTCGTCTTCAACAGCCTTAAACCGCTTTGATTGATGAACTTACCTGCGAATCGCTCCCTCGCGACTCGGCCTCAGACAGGTGCAGAGCGATGAATTCAATCTCCCCTGGCCGGTCGTAGATTCTTTCCGGCAGGATTCGCTTTATGAGCACCCGAATACCTCCGAAGGCAAGGCCAGCCACTCCGGCAAAGGCAATCAAGATCGCACACAGGATGATGATATTCACCAGGAGATTCGCGAGGTTGTCTTTCTTAGTGACATAAGTGTTCTCATTCCAGGTGACATCAGCGTCATAGTTCACGGCGGCGAGCAGAGACTTGCCTTCATTCTGTGAGAGTGAGCCGGTGGCGATCACAACGATCGGGCCGGTGCGCTTCGAGAGAAATGTCCCCGGATTTCCAGATCCCGCTTGCTGTGGACTTTGCCCATGAGCCGCTTCGATCCTCCGCAAATGCTCCGCCGCAATCTGGTTGGTCGGATAGTTGATCAACATCAGTGTGGCATTGCCAGCAGAGGTCTGGTATGTGCCGAGGACCACTTCCGCGCTTGCGTCGAAATCCACCAGAGATGCGGAAAGCGGAGCCTGAATCTTCTCCAGGCCCTTGGGCCCGGCGACATATTTCGCCGTGTTCTTTACGTATCCGGCTTTAGGCAGATAGGCGGGTAATCCGGGCAAATTGCGGGTGCTGCCGGAGGGCAGCGGCAGAACCCCGGCCAATTCCCGCAGATCGGCAGCGGACATAGCGGTCAGTTTCTCGAAGACTGCATCTACCAGGATGCTGCCACGATAAAACACCACACGCTCATTCAGCGATGCGCTCTGGTCACCGATCTTCTCATTCAGCATCTGCGGCATCTTGTAATAGGTGAATGCCCCGTAAGCGCCGCTGGT
>DAIMDJ010000173.1:4871-6101 GCA_036725905.1 Terriglobales bacterium | reverse complement strand
ATTCAACCTTTGTGCAACTTCGTGTCCTTCGTGGTTCATGAAATTAGGACAGAACTCGCTCTCCCCGCCACTTCTCTCACTCACCAACCAGTGGTATTGTTCCATGTGTAAACCTGTTTTCTGGGATGAAGTCCTTGCCGCGCATCGGTACCCAACTTCGCGTACTGTCGCTGGTTTCCGCAGTTCTCATCGCCACCCCAGGCGCGGCGCAGTCAGACCTCCCATCTCCCTCGCCGGGAGCTGTAGCGGTCATTCGCTCAGTTAAAGTCATACACAGCAAGGAAGGATTCGGCATAGAGATTATTTCCGACCATCCTATCGCCGCAATGGCGCAAAAGCTCGACATGCCGCCTCGCCTCGTCGTTGATCTACCCAACTCCAATTTCTCATTGCCACGCAAGCGCTGGGCCGTGAGTAGCGATCAGATAAGCGCGGTTCGCGTGGACCAGTATCAGAACACGCCGCCGATAACCCGCGTAGTCGTCGATCTTCTGAAGCCCAGCGACTACCGTCTCGATAATGCAAACAGCCGGCTAGTGATTCGTCTGCGCCCCCTACCGGAAGAAGAGGGTTCCGCTTTGCCCTCCGTGCCCGCATTCACCTCGGGTGTGCAACCGGTCGCAGTTCCTATGACCCCGGGAAACTCGGGTGCGGTTGTGATGGCGGGGAGCCGCATGGCAACGGGCTCTTCGCTCACGGCCGGCGTGGATACCGCCATTCTTCGCTTACAACGTGGCGGCGAGGTGCATGTCTGTCCCGGAACTACGGTCTCCGTCACCTCTTCGCAGAACGGCAACGAGCTGATGCTTGGCATGAGCACGGGCGCGCTCGAAGCTCACTACTCGCTGAACGCCTCGGCTGATTCCGTGCTTACTCCGGATTTCCGTATTTTGTTTCCCGGACCAGGCGAGTTCCACTACGCCGTCCGCGCCGACTCACACGGTAATACTTGTGTTCACGCCCTGCTCGGGAACACGGCTTCAGCCATCGTTTCCGAATTGATGGGCGATGGCACTTACCAGGTCAAGCCCACCGAAAAGGTTGTTTTTCGCTCCGGACGGCTGGGGCTGATCGACGTTGCTGCGTCGGGAGATTGCGGCTGCCCGGCCCCGCCCGTTCCTGTCATGCGTGCCGCTGCTCCGCCAGCCCAGGTTGTCCCGGATGACAATTTGCAAGCCTCCGTTCACCTCGCCCAGCCCGGAGATGAAGATAAGCCTGTGCCGCCTCCAA
>DAIMDJ010000173.1:0-4771 GCA_036725905.1 Terriglobales bacterium | reverse complement strand
GTGGACGCGCCACTCGTCTTCCGGGCCAGTGACCTGCAACCGCCGCCAACGCCGCGCCTGAATAGTGATGCCATGGCCCTCGCGTCGCCGCGCACACCCACCCCTATGCCCGCCACCGTGCTCCCGCCACCTCCACCGAAGCAGCAACCGCGCGGCTTTTTCGGAAAGATGAAGGGCTTCTTTTCCGGCATTTTCAAATAATGAATACGAAGTCAGAATGCAGAAGTAAGAATGCAGAAGTAAGAATGCAGAGGGAAGGAGTAAAAATCGTACGTTCTTCGTTCTTAATTTTTTATTCCTACCCCCATAGGACTATACTGACCCCGGCAGAAATTTTGATGTCTGCGCATATCTCTCCCATGCCGGCGCAGCCGCTTGCTCTCGAGCAGGAAGGCATTCTCCCCACTCTATTTGGGCAAGGTTATGGAATCTACAAGAGCAAGCCTGGCGCGTTCATTGCTTCTTATGCCTGCAATCTGCTCGTTACTATTTTGCTGGTATGGTCAGGTCATTGGTTTGTGCAGCATCGCCAGCAGCTATCGCGGGGTCTGAGTGGGCTAATCGATCAGGCAACTTATCTCCTGCCCTCGCCAACGCAGGCTGGCGGCGGTGGGGGCGGCGGTGATCGGGATAAGCTATCTGCATCAAACGGATCCCCTCCCAAGTTCGCCCACCAGCAAATTACTCCACCGACTGCTGTGCCCCGCAACGAAGCGCCTATTCTGCCGGTCGATCCAACGGTCGTCGGCAATCCGCAGATTCAACTGGCGCAACTTATAGTCACGGGCGATCCGCTCTCCCATATTTCCGGACCGCGTTCAAATGGCCCTGGGTCAGGAAGCGGTATCGGCAACGGCTGCTGCGCCGGGGTGGGACCCGGCAACGGAGCCGGCGTTGGCCCCGGTTCGGACGCAAACATGGGCGGCGGCGCCTATAGACCCGGCGGTGGCGTCACCGCGCCCCGCGCCATTTATCAGCCGGAACCTGAATACTCGGACGAGGCCCGCAAAGCAAAGTTTCAAGGCTCAGTTGTGTTGTGGCTGGTGGTTGGTCCGGATGGCCACCCTCGTGAAGTGAAGGTCGTGCGCTCCTTGGGAATGGGTCTGGACGAGAAGGCTCTCGAAACCGTTCGCACCTGGCGTTTCGAACCCGGCCGCAAAGACGGTCTGCCGGTAGCCGTGCAGGTCCACGTGGAAGTAATCTTTCATTTGTACTGAAACTGGCTTTCAGCTCTCAGCCATCAGCTTTCAGCATCTCAGTGCAGACTGACAGCCGAGAGCTGAAAGCTGAAAAATTACCTCCGCATCGCTTTCGCGAGCGGTCTGACCCTTTCCCGTACTTCGTCTGCGATTTCCGTGCCGCGCTCTACAGCCTCCTCGGCGAAGTCTCTCGCTTCGTCTTTCCAATCGTCGAAGGTATCGCGCGCATCTTCATAGCGCCGCTTCAGGTCTTTGCGCATCTGCTTGCCCGGTTTCGGCGCATAAAGTAGGCCCAGTATTGCGCCTGCTCCCAGTCCGATCAGCAAAAAAGTCAGGGCCGTTCCGGCACCACCGCCGCGTTCCGAAGATTCATACTTTCCATAACGCATGGCAGAATCCTTTCCCGTAGATAAAGTTTGCTCTTGGATTCGACTTTCTCAATTTTAGCTGTCCTGAAATCGGATTTTTGGTTTGTGCAGAAACTTTAATCAGGGGAGCGCGGCGCGATTCCCAAAGCGGCTCAACTACGTGTAAAATAACGACTTTGATCCTCGTGCGCGGCGGAACCTGTGGCCTGCCCGCGTCCGCTGCCGATTCGCAGCATTATTTTTCGCAGCAATTAAGGAGATTTACGCAGCAATGGCTATCCCTGCCACCCAACTTCGCCCCGGCATGATCATTAAGCACAACAATGATCTTCATTCAGTTTTCAGCGTTGAGCATCGCACTCCCGGCAATCTGCGCGCCTTCATCCAGGCGAAACTGCGCAACCTGCGTACCGGGGCGATGTTCGAACACCGCTTCCGCTCGCCCGATCCGATCGACAAAATAACCGTCGACGAAGTCGAGATGGAGTATCTCTACAACGACGGCGACAGCTACTACTTCATGGATACATCGAACTACGAGCAAACGCACCTGACAAGAGACGTTTTGGGCGACGCGGTTGATTACCTAATTCCCAATCTCCAGATCAAAGTGGAATTCTTCGATGGCAAGGCCGTGGGAATCGAGCTACCGCAGACCGTCGAGTTAACTGTCGTTGAGACCGAACCAGGACTGAAGAGCGCGACTGCCTCCAGCGTCACCAAACCTGCCAAAACTGAAACCGGACTCGTGGTTCAGGTGCCGCCATTCATTAATGAAGGCGAAAAGATCCGCGTGGACACCGCCGAAGGCGTCTATTTGTCGAGAGCATGAATCGAAACCAGAATGCAGAAGTTAGAATGCAGAATGGAGAAGTGGGAATAAGCATCAGAGAGGGTACTCACTTCCGCATTCTGACTTCTTCCTTCTGCATTCGATTTTGAATCATGACCTCAACTGAGAAGACTGGCGCACTTGCCCATCGCTATATCGTCCGCGGACGCGTGCAGGGTGTGGGCTTTCGCTGGTTTGTCGAGCGCGAGGCGCACATCCTCGGCATCAGCGGCTGGGTACGCAATAATTCCGATGGCAGCGTCGAAGTCCTGGCGCAAGGCACTCGAGAGCAACTCCTGGGCTTGCGGTCACGGTTGCGGGAAGGTCCACGCGCCGCGCGCGTTGATGACGTTGAGGAGTTTGAAGCCAAGCCGGTTTCGGGCCTGAATACATTCCGCATCGAAGGAGCCTGGTGAATGTCAAACACCGCGCCGAAGACGAGCGTAAACTGCGAGCCCCTGAAGAAGCTGATTCGGGAAATTCCTGATTTCCCGAAAAAAGGCATCCTGTTTTACGACATCACCACTCTGCTTAAAGACAAGTTGGGTTTCGCCACACTCATTGACGCGCTCGCCGAATACTACCTTCCCAAAAAAGTCGATCTGATTCTTGGAATGGAAGCTCGCGGATTCATTTTCGGTCCCGCCCTCGCCTATCGCCTGAACGCAGGATTTGTCCCAGTGCGGAAGCCGGGCAAGCTGCCCGCCGAAACTGCCCGAGTTGAATACGAACTGGAATACGGCACGAATATTCTTGAGATACACAAAGACGCGGTGCAGAAAGGCCAGCGTGTGATCATCGTTGACGACCTTCTCGCCACGGGTGGCACCGCCGAAGCTACCACCAAACTTGCTACATCGCTGGGCGCGGAGATCGCCGGACTAGGCTTTGTGGTGGAGCTAGACTTCCTCAAAGGGCGCGCCAAGTTGCGGCAGTACGATGTCTATTCCCTGCTGCACTACGATAAGTAAGCCTACCCCATTTGCGACAGGAACAATCCGCTCCCTTTGGCAAGATAATTCTTACGCCGAAACCAATCCTCCATCGCGGCCTGAAGTTGATCGATCGGCACTCTCGCGCCGATCTCCATCACGCCATCGGCAACCGGGAGCGTGTCGTCGAAAACGCTGGCATTCGTGAAATTCCGCATGGAGAAATTGTCCAGCCACTTCAGCGGGCAGGGGAGTCGCTCGCCCTTGTCTTCGTACTCCACGCGAATTTTCCGGGCAAACATACAGAGATTTAACCATACCCAACACGGGGGCCACCGACAAGACAACCAAGGGTGTTCGGTGAATTCGGTGTTGCTGGAGGGCGGTCTTGATTAGGCTTCGGCCTTCGCTGCTCGAATCTTTGCCCTTTCCCACCCTACGTCGTGGGTTGAGTTACAAGCTAAACGCGGCGAGATGTGCAATACAGTGGTCACGAAGTCTTCTGCACTTACACTTGCAGGCCACAGAGTCCATATGGTGTGGGGCCCCTCCGGACACTACAGGTGTGAACACGCGTCGTTGGCCGCTATTCCCGGTTGACCTCCCGGTTCACGTGGTGGTCCGCAACGGAATAGATAGCCTGAAGACGACTGGGCGCGGTGGGCCGCGTCGGCATGGCCCTCTACGCAGGTCTTACTCTGGGACCCGGTGAGCCAGTCGAAATAGAATTCCAGACACCGTGCCTTTTGCGAGTCGCCGGCATTATTCGCAATCGCACTGCTATTGCTTCGGGCTGGCTCGGCTTCTTCAGTGCAGACTGCGGCGAGAAATCTGACGATATTGCAGCCGCAGTGGATGAGCCGGTCCGCAGGTAGAGCACAATAGCGGCCGAATGATTGAAAGCATATCTGAGCTTTATTGCACGCCCGAGAGGTAGCACGCAGCCTATGACGTGCGCGTTACCCATGACAGCGAAACTGGCTCGAAGGACTCGACTGCGGCGTTGATCTTCGCGTCCTTGGTCTTGTGCGGAGTTGTCGCAGCTATCAGATCTCGGCAGGTGCCAAGCTGCTGCTTGACTCTCAACTTGCACTGGTCAACGTAGTCTTGCGGATAGTTTTTCCTGAGAGGCATAGCTTGATGCTTAATCCCCGTAGAAACGTCAATTTCGTGCTCGTTGCGTGCCGGACAAAGCCTACGCGAATATGTAGTTTGCTCGCTTTGTAATGACACTCAACAATGCGAATCGACTATGATTCGGAAACGTGCGTCGGAACGGGGCAATTGGAGTCCCTCCGCTCCAAGCTCGTCGGAACTCAAGGGGTTGGACGGCTGAGCCCTAGTCTCGCAAGGGAGGCATAAGCAGCTTAGATGGTTGAAAAGAATGGTCGGGGAGAGAGGATTTGAACCTCCGACCCCCTGGTCCCGAACCAGGTGCTC
>DAIMDJ010000172.1:0-6103 GCA_036725905.1 Terriglobales bacterium | reverse complement strand
GCGGCCAATGTCACGGTTCTTCATGTCGGGCGCGCCAGTTTGGAGAGTCCCGATCCGTGTGGTAGTGAACGCCCTGTCGCCAAACTCGCTGTAAGGGGCAGATATTTGGACGGAGTGGAAGTCTACCCCTTCTCCGGCTCTGCCACAAATCTATATCCCACTCCACGCACCGTGAGCAAATGGCGCGGCTTTGCAGGATCGTCTTCGATATAGCGCCGCAAGCGGACGATGAAATTGTCTATGGCGCGCGTGTCCGTGTCTTCGTGCAAGCCCCAGACTTCTTCCAGAATCGATTTGCGGGACACGATGCGGCCGTTGTTGCGGATGAGATGGCGGAGAAGTTCGGCTTCCATAAGGGTGAGGTGGATGGTGTTGCCGTTGACTCGCAACTCAAGTTTGCCGAAGTCGATGGTGCGGCCGTGGAAAGAGAAAACGTCATAAGCCCCGGACGCCGCGGATTGTGCGGCGGAGGTTGAACCAGAGGCTTGCGATTGCCGCATCCAGTCGCGGCGGCGCAGCAGTCCTTGCAAACGGGCGAGCAGAATAGGAAGCTCGAAGGGCTTGGGAAGATAGTCGTCAGCGCCGGAGGCAAAGCCGTTAAGCACGTCCTCGGGGCGGCCGCGCGCGGTGAGCATCAGCACGGGAACGAAATTCTTAGCTGCGCGCAGCTCGCTGGCGACCGCGAACCCATCTTTGCCGGGAAGCATGATATCGAGGACGACTGCGTCGAAATTCTCCCGCTTGCCATCGTGCCCCAGAAGCAACTGCAGCGCGCGCTCGCCATCTCTCGCAACTTCAACCGAATGCCCCTCGGCCTCGAGATTGAACTGCAACCCCTTGGCGAGATGGGCTTCGTCTTCGACGATGAGCACTCGGCTCATGCGGTACTCCTCGGCAGCTCCAAAACGACGGTTGTACCGCGGCCTTCTCCTTCGCTTTCCGCAAACACCCGGCCGCCATGCTTGCGCGCAATCGCGCGCACGATAAATAATCCCAGGCCGGTGCCTTTTACATTGCTCAAAACACGATTGGGAACGCGATAAAAACGCTTGAAAACGCGCTTCAGGTCATGCGGCGCAATCCCCACGCCTTGATCTTTAACCCTCAGGGTGACGTGTTTCTCGTCCGGAGTTTCGACTCGTACGGAAACGTCCACGCGTCCGTTTGAATACTTCACCGCATTATCGAGAACGTTGGAAACAGCGGTACGCAATTCCTCTGAATCGGCCAAAACCGTTGGCTCAGCTTCGGGAAGCTGCTCTAGCCGCAGCGCCTCTTGGTCAAGCTGATGGCTCGCCCGCGCCACGTCCACACATTCCCGCACCAGTTGGCCAAAATCCACAGTGACGCGATCCCGCTGTTTCTTGTGCCCCGCCTGCCCAGCCTTCAGAACCTGTTCGACAGTGCCGAGCAAGCGATCGGTATCGTCGAGCATCAGGCGGTAGAACTCCCGGCGCTGCGACTCACCCACATCGCGGCGTTCCAGGGTTTGCAGGTAAAGGCGAATGGAAGCAATTGGCGTTTTCAGCTCGTGCGTGACCGCATTGATAAAACTATCGTGCTGCTCGTTGCGGCGGATTTCGCGCACCAAGAAGCTGGTGTTGACGATCAGCCCGGCAATCAGCACGGCGAAAAGAATGACGCCCAAAAACAGCATCACCTCTTGGCGCCAGTTGAGAATAATCCAGCTTACGTTCAGCGCGATCGCCAGCATCACCAGGCACACGCCTAGCACGACAAAAAACACAATGGCTTTGCTGCGGCTGGTGATGCGCATGGGACGTAGCCAGAACAATTCTACGTCGGTGGGAGTGCGGGAGAAAACAGGGAGGTCTTGCTGCGTTGGGTGCTTTCGTCAGATTGAAGCGGATGCATTACAAACCGGTCAGGATGACATCCCTCATCCTCCCCGTCCCAAGGCCGGTCAGGATGACATCTTTAAAGCTCAGGGGATTGCCGGAACGATGCTAGTCGCCAGAAACTGAGGTCCCAGGAACCAGGTGCAGCTTGGAATCCGGTTTCGTGTTGAGTGCGGGAGTTGGAGGAAGCTGCGCCAATTTCACGCGGTACACATGACGCGCGAGGCCGAGCTTCTTGAGCGCCCAGATGCCATACCAATTCAGATCAACTTCATACCATGCGATGCCATGCCGGGCCGAAACCGGATGCGCATGATGATTATTATGCCAGCCTTCGCCAAAGGTGAGGATCGCGACCCACCAGTTGTTGGTGGAGAGATCGTGGGTGACAAAGCGGCGCGAGCCCCAAGTGTGGGTGATGGAGTTCACCATCCAGGTGCTGTGCAGGCCCACTACGGTGCGGACGAAAATTCCCCACAGCAAAAATGGCAGACCGCCCAAGACCAGCAGCACAAGCCCAAGCACGATCATCGGGACATAGTGATATTTGGTAATCCACACATGAAACTTGTCTTTCGCCAGGTCGGGGACGTAGCGGGCCAGCGTGGTCGTGTCATGATGCATGGACTTCCCGGTCAAAATCCACCCCATGTGCGCCCACCATTTGCCATCGATGGGAGAGTGGGGATCGCCCTCTTCGTCCGAATGCTGATGATGAATGCGGTGTGTGGCCACCCAGAAAATTGGTCCGCCTTCCAGCGCCAGAGTTGCGCACACGGTCAGACAATATTCCACCCACTTGGGCGTTCTGTATCCGCGATGGGTGAGCAAGCGGTGATAGCCCATACCGATGCCCAGACTTCCCGAAACCCACCAAAGGAACATGGAAACGAACAGCGCCTTCCAGGTGAAAAAGAACAACGCGACAACTGCCCCGACATGAAACAGCGCCATGAAAGTTGCAGTTACCCAGTTGAGTTCGTTCTCGGCCGCGGGCTTACGATTTAGAGCTGCGAGTTCCATCGCGCGGGCATCCCTTGTACTCGATTTGGACTCAGTACCCAATAATTACGCTATCAGCGGAAGGGAGCGGCGAGTGTAAAACTTCTGTAATAGAGGAGCTGGATTGGATTACGAAGGTATTAGGTGGAGAGGGGGGACCTCAGCGCTGTCGAACTTTGCGATTTTGCGGAAAAGAGCTTTTAACCGCAAAGAACGCAAGGAACTGCCGCAAAGATCGTAAAGAAAATCGCTAGGCTGACGCCCCTTTCACTTCTACTCCGGCCCACTTCTCAAGCAGGGTCAGTGTGGCGGCGTAGTCGAGGTTTCCATGGCCATCTTCGGTGGCCATTTCGTAGATTTCTTCAACTGTTTCCAGGCCTGGCAGCTTGGCTCGAACTTCCTTTGCCGCTTCAAGAGCCAACTGAATATCTTTGTGCATGAGCCGCAGGGGGAAGTTGGGAGTGAAATCTCGCTTCAGCACGAAAGGAGCTTTGTATTCGACCACTCCGGAATGAACCATCGAGGCTTGCACCACCGGCAGCAGAGTCTCGGCATTGACTCCAAGCTTGGTGGCCAGCGTGAGCGCCTCGGCAAACCCTTCATAGATCAGAGCAATTTGCAGATTCATCGCCAGCTTGGCAGCTTGTCCCTTGCCGGTGTCGCCCATGCGGAAGAACAATTTTCCCATAGCCGCAAACAGGGGCTTCAGCTTCTCGATGGCAGCCTCTTCTCCACCAACCATAAAAATTAGCGTGCCGCTCTCCGCGGCGGCTTTCGACCCGGTCATGGGCGCATCCACGTAGTCAACGCCTTTGGCGCGCACGCGCTCGCCAAATTTGCGCGTTGCGGAAGGAGAAATCGTGCTGGAATCCACCAGGAGCATGCCCTGCGTCAGCGATTGCTCCACTCCCTGCTGACCAAACAGGACGCTTTCGACCGCCTTAGTATCAGAGACGCACATCCAGGCAACTTCGGCCCCAGCAGCGGCCTCTGCCGGAGATGCTGCACTTCGCGCCCCTTCCACGTCTTTACCGGGGGTACGATTCCACACTGAGAGCTCGTGGCCAGCTTTCACCAGATTGGCGGCCATCGGCCGCCCCATGATTCCTAATCCTAAAAAAGCAACACGCATTCGTGTTCTCCTGCCCTGAATCGATTAAAACTGAGACCTACAACGCCGGTCAAGCAATCGCGCGACGATTGTTCTAAAATAAGTACAACTTTGGCTGGGCCATAAACACCGCAAAGTGCTAAAGAATTACTCTGAGTCTCTGCTTTCTTGCTGTCCGCGGTCGTTCGCTCTGAGTTGTTTCGGTTGAGTGATGCTCAAAGCTAGTCTCAAAAATCCCGTGCTACGGCGCAGGGCACGGCAATTCGGTCGTTTGCTCCGGCATTCTGCGGTAACTCCGCGTACCGGACGAAGCTACAAGCCGAGGCTGGTTTCAAATGGTGAGCTGGGGCTGACTTTTATCGGCCATGCCAGCTTTTTTGTGCAGATCGGCGGGCAAAACGTCGTCATTGACCCCAACTTTGCGCGCTGGTTATTTGTTCTGAAGCGGCTGCGGCAGCCCGGAGTGCAGCTTCACGACCTGCCGCCTATCGACCTGGTGCTGGTCACGCATGCGCACTTCGATCATCTGCATCGTCCGTCGTTGCGCGCCATCGTGCAGCAGACCGTCCGCCGCCGTGTCGTTTCGCCGACGATTGTCGTCCCGCATCATGTATTCGATCTGGTGTCCGATTTGGGTTTCGAAAATGTGGTGGAACTGGATTGGTGGAACAGTTACCGCCACCATGGCTTGACCATAACCCATGTGCCCTCCCGCCATTGGGGCGCAAGAATTCTTCGCGACTCTCACCGAGGTTATGGCGGGTACGTGCTGCGCGATGGGAAACATTCCCTCTATCACGCCGGCGATACGGCTTACTTTTCAGGATTCCACGAAATCGGCCGCCGGCTGGCGCCGGAGCTCGCTCTGCTACCGATCGGCGCTTATAATCCGCCTTCGTTCCGAAACGTCCACGCCAGCCCCGCCGACGCTACTCGCGCTTTCCTCGACCTGAACTCACGCTGGATGGTGCCCATGCACTACGGGACCTTCCGCCTTTCGCATGAGCCAATGGACGAGCCTCTGCAGCTACTCGATCAGGAAGCCAGGGCGGCGGGAATCCAAGATCGCGTCCTCGTATTAAGCGAGGGCGTAACACAAATTTTTGACAAATCTTAACTTCCGCTTAGTCTAGAATTCCTCGCCTCAGGAGGTTTCTATGCCCGAGCAAGTCAAAGCTGTTCCCCCAGGATTTCATACCCTCACTCCACACCTGGTCGTGCGCAACGCAGAGCAGGCCCTTGAGTTCTACAAGAACGCGTTTGGTGCCGAGGTCTTGCACGTCGCTCACATGCCCGATGGAAAGGTCATGCACGCATCGCTGCGCATCGGTGATTCGATGCTGATGCTGAATGATGAATTCCCAGATTATGGAACGCTATCTCCGCTTTCGACCGGCGGCTCCGCTGTGACAATCCACATTTACACCGAGAATGTGGACGCGGCTTTCAATCGCGCAGTTTCTGCTGGCGCACAGGTGAAAATGCCTCTTGCGGATCAATTCTGGGGCGACCGCTATGGCGTGGTTGCGGATCCGTTCGGACACAAGTGGTCGCTCGGAGCTCACATCAAAGACATGTCGCCCGAAGAAATGCAACGGGAGCAAGATCGGGCCATGGCTGCAATGAAGAAGACAGCCTAGTAAGCGAGCAGGACCCTTAGGTCTCTGAGATTATTGCCCGTGGGCCCGGTGATGATGGCATCGCCCAGAGCTTCAAACAACGGATAGGTATTGAAGCTCGCCAGGTGATTTGCCGCATCGAGCCCGCGGGCTTTTGCGCGTTGAAGAGTGGTCCCATCAGCAACAGCTCCTGCGGCCGTACTGTTGCCGTCAATCCCGTCTGTCCCTGCGCTGAGCACCGTGACGTTTTCTCCGGCGATTCTTTCCGCGCAGGCAAGTGCAAACTGCTGGTTGCGGCCTCCAATTCCGCCGTTTGTCACTTTGACGGTAACTTCTCCGCCCGAAATCAGGCACACGCGTTCGGCGTTTCTTCGCAACTGGCGCAGGCGCGCGAGGAGATAATCGGCTGCGCGAACATAATCCCAATCATCGCAACTGTTATCAATCTCAACTGCGAACCCGTGCCGCTCTGCTTCCACCTTTGCCGCCTGCAAGAGTGAGCCATTCGACAG
>DAIMDJ010000171.1:0-6111 GCA_036725905.1 Terriglobales bacterium | reverse complement strand
GCTCACCAAGTTCAAACGCTCGAACCAGAACACCTGCATCAACCAGAAACCAGTAGTGCTGCGAGGGCAGCGCGTGGAGAAGGGCCAGGTGATTGCCGACGGTCCTTGCACCGATCATGGTGAACTGGCGCTTGGCCGTAATGTGCTTGTGGCTTTCATGCCATGGCGCGGTTACAACTTCGAGGACGCGATTCTTGTCTCCGAGAAGCTGGTGAAAGACGACTACTACACGTCGCTGCACATCGAGGAATTCGAGATCGAGTCTCGTGACACCAAGCTCGGCCCCGAAGAAGTCACGCGCGATATCCCAAATGTCAGCGAGTCTATGCTGCGCAATTTAGATGAAGCGGGCGTGATTCGCATCGGGGCAACGGTGAAGCAAGGCGATATTCTTGTGGGCAAGGTCACTCCCAAGGGTGAGACACAGCTCACGCCGGAAGAGAAGCTGCTGCGCGCGATCTTTGGCGAGAAGGCCGGCGACGTGCGCGATGCTTCGCTCTACTGCCCGCCGGGTATCGAGGGCGTGATCGTCGATGTAAAGATCTTCTCCCGGAAAGGGCAGGAAAAGGACGAGCGCGCTAAGGCGATCGAGGCGACGCAGATTGCGAAGCTCGAAAAGAATCTTTCGGACGAAATCCGAATTCTGACCGACGAACGCCTTAAGCGCCTGGAAAACATTTTGGGCAGCAAGGAAGTGCTCGCCGACTTGCATGACGAGCGCACCAACAAGCGCCTACTGACCAAGGACACGATCCTTGACCGCGACACCATCGAGCGCATCTCGACCCGTAACTTGAAGCGGATCAAGTACGCCGACAAGGATCCGCGAGTGAATGAGCAGATCGATGAGATCGAGGAAATGACCTCGCGTCAGATCGACGTGCTCAAGAAGATCGTCAACGAAAAGAAAGACAAGTTGACCAAAGGAGACGAACTGCCGCCGGGCGTGATCAAGCTGGTCAAAGTCTACATCGCGATGAAGCGCAAGCTGAGCGTTGGCGACAAGATGGCTGGTCGCCACGGCAACAAGGGCGTGATCGCCCGCATTCTGCCGGAAGAGGACATGCCGTACCTCGAAGATGGCACAGCAGTCGAGATCGTGCTCAACCCGTTGGGCGTTCCATCACGTATGAACGTGGGCCAGATTCTCGAGACTCATTTGGGATGGGCCGGTCACGAACTGGGCGGCAAGATCGCGGAGTTGCTGAAGGAGAACTCGAAGGAGGAAGTCATTCGCCGCGAACTGAAAGCCCTGTTCAAAGACACGACTTTGGCAGATGCCATCTCGGAGCTCGATGACGAAGAGCTCGCGGCTTTGGCGCCGACCCTTACTCGCGGCGTGTTCACCGGTTCGCCGGTGTTTGACGGCTCAAAAGAGAGCGAGATCAAAGCACTGTTGCGCAGTTCTGGCTTGCCGGAGTCGGGCAAAACATATCTGTATGACGGCATGACTGGCGAGAAGTTCGAACAGCCGGTCACAGTCGGCTACATCTACATGCTGAAGCTGTCGCACCTGGTGGATGACAAGATTCACGCGCGTTCCATCGGTCCGTACTCGCTCATCACTCAGCAGCCGTTGGGCGGAAAGGCCCAGTTCGGCGGACAGCGCTTCGGAGAGATGGAAGTCTGGGCGCTCGAAGCGTACGGCGCGGCGTTCATTCTTCAGGAACTGCTGACGGCGAAGTCGGATGACGTTTATGGCCGCACCAAGATTTACGAGGCCATCGTCAAAGGCGAAGCCGCAATGGAGCCGGGCGTGCCCGAATCGTTCAACGTGCTGATTCGCGAGTTGCAGTCGCTGTGCCTGGATGTAGAGCTGATCAAGGCGGGCGACAGAAAGCCGGTGCACGCCGCGGCAGCGGATTGAGAGCAGTTCCGAGTGGCCAATACTCAGTTGTCAGTTCGCCACCGGGCTCGCAAAAAGATTTGGAGACACAGTTCCGCATGGTGTTCGCTCTCGGCCTTGACGGAACATTAAAACTGGCAACTGGCCACTAGCAACTGGCTGCTGCCTTGAGAGCAGGAAGTGGAGGAACACCTTGTTTCGTTCGAGCCCCTTTGACCTGGCAAATCCAATCGCCGATTTCGATGCCATTCGCATCAGCCTGGCCTCTCCGGAAAAAATCCGGAGCTGGTCGCACGGCGAAGTAACCAAGCCTGAGACCATCAACTATCGCACTTTTAAGCCGGAGCGCGATGGCTTATTCTGCGCGCGCATTTTTGGCCCAGTAACGGATTGGGAGTGTCTCTGCGGAAAGTACAAGCGGATGAAGCATCGCGGCGTTATCTGCGACAAGTGCGGTGTGGAAGTCACGCTGTCGAAAGTTCGCCGCGAGCGCCTGGGCCACATCGAGCTGGCCTCTCCCTGCTCGCATGTGTGGTTCTTTAAGGGACTGCCCAGCCGCATCGGCCATCTTCTTGATATTTCTTTGCGTGATCTCGAGTCCGTTCTGTATTTCGAAGCCTACGTTGTGGTTGAACCTGGTGACGCTCCTGTAAAAGAGCGTGAGGTCATCAAAGACGAGGCGAAATACCGCGAACTCGATCAACAATACCGGCCAGCGGGCTTTAAAGCCATGATGGGCGCGGAGGCAATTAAAGAGCTTCTCAAGCGGGTTGAGGTGGAAGCTCTTTCCAGCGAGCTGCGCGAGAAGATGAAGAATGAAACCTCGCTGCAGAAGAAGCTCAAGCACACCAAGCGGCTCAAAGTGGTCGAAGCGTTCCGCAAGAGCGGCAACAAGCCGAACTGGATGATTCTGGATGTCATTCCTGTCATTCCTCCTGAGTTGCGGCCGCTCGTGCCGTTGGATGGCGGCCGGTTTGCGACCTCTGATCTTAACGATCTCTACCGTCGCGTGATCAACCGCAACAACCGGTTGAAGAAGCTGATGGACCTGCACGCGCCAGAGGTCATCGTACGCAACGAAAAGCGCATGTTGCAGGAAGCAGTCGATGCGCTGTTCGATAACGGCCGCCGTGGACGCGTGCTGCGTGGCGCGAACAATCGTCCCCTAAAGTCGCTCTCAGACACGCTGAAGGGCAAGCAAGGGCGATTCCGCCAGAACCTGCTGGGCAAACGCGTGGATTACTCGGGCCGCTCCGTCATCGTAGTCGGTCCGGAGCTCAAGCTGCACCAGTGTGGACTGCCGAAGAAGATGGCTCTGGAGCTGTTCAAGCCATTTATCTATCACCGGCTGGAGCAGACCGGCCACTGCACGACCATTAAGCAAGCCAAAGAAATGGTCGAGCAGCAGGAACCGATTGTTTGGGACATCCTGGAAGAGGTCATCAAAGACCATCCGGTGCTCTTGAACCGCGCTCCCACTCTTCACCGGCTGGGTATTCAGGCTTTTGAACCGGTGCTAGTAGAAGGCAAGGCGATCAAGATCCACCCGCTGGTCTGCACGGCTTTCAATGCTGATTTCGACGGCGACCAGATGGCGGTTCACATTCCGTTGTCTCCGGAAGCGCAGGTTGAGGCCAGCGTACTGATGTTGTCTTCGCACAACATTCTTTCCCCGGCTTCGGGTCAGCCCATTACTGTGCCGACACAGGACATGGTGCTTGGACTCTACTATCTGACCAAAGAAAAGCCGGGCGCGAAGGGTGAAGGACGTTCGTTCGCCAATATTGACGAGGTTGTGCTGGCGCTCGAAGCCGGAGAAGTCGAAACCTTGAGCCCGATTCGTCTGCGCTACACGGGCGAAGTGATCGACTTGACCAGCGCGTACGACGATCAGGAGATCATCCACACTGATCCGGTAAATTACGATCGCAGTTTCCTGAGCACGACAGTTGGCCGCGCCATTCTGAATGATCACCTTCCCGAAAGCATGCCGTACATCAATGGCCTGCTGAAGAAGAAGGGCATCGGACAATTGGTGAACTATTGCTATCTGCGGTTCGGGCTGGAGACTACGGTCAAGATGCTCGATGAAGTCAAGGAGCTGGGGTTCCGCTATGCGACCCGGGCGGGGCTCTCAATTGGTATCGATGACATGGTCATTCCGGACAACAAGAAGATTCTTGTCCGCGACGGCGAGAAGCAGGCGGTAAGCGTTCAGCAACAATATCTTGACGGTGCAATTACCAATGGTGAGCGCTATAACAAGGTCATCGAAATCTGGTCGGCGATCACAGAAAAGGTTGCTGATGAAATGTTTGGTGACATGCAAAAGCACGACAAGGAAGGCGTCATCAACCCAATTTACGTGATGGCGGATTCCGGCGCTCGCGGATCGAAGCAGCAGATCCGCCAGCTCTCCGGCATGCGTGGATTGATGGCCAAGCCCTCGGGCGAGATCATTGAATCGCCGATTACCGCCAACTTCCGCGAAGGACTGACCGTGTTGGAATACTTCATTTCCACGCACGGCGCCCGTAAGGGCCTGGCTGATACGGCCCTTAAGACGGCCGACTCAGGCTACCTCACCCGTCGTCTAGTTGACGTGGCACAGGACGTCATCATCAGCGAATACGATTGCGGAACGGTAGATGGAATCTACGTCTCCGGTATCGTCGAAGCCGGCGAGATTATCGAGCCGCTTCGTGACCGCATCGTCGGCCGCGTGTCGCTCGAGAAAATTAAGGACTACGACGGTAACGTCGTCGTGGACATCAACCAGGAGATCACGGAAGAGCTGGCTAGCTCGATTCAGGCAGCCGGCATTGAACGGGTGAAGATTCGCTCGGTGCTTACCTGCGAATCGAAACGCGGCGTCTGCGTGATGTGCTACGGACGCAACCTGGCTTCCGGACGCCTGGTTGAGCTGGGAGAAGCCACTGGCGTGATCGCAGCACAGTCTATCGGCGAACCTGGAACGCAGCTCACGATGCGTACCTTCCATATCGGCGGTACAGCATCGCGAGTTTCCGAGCAGTCGCGGCTGGACGCGAAAAACACCGGTACGGTCCGGTTCATTAATGTTCAGACGGTGAAATCCAAAACCGGCGATCTGGTAGTTATGAACCGCCAGGGTTCGATCGCTATTGTCGATGAGAAGGGCCGGGAGCGCGAACACTATTCAGTAGTGTACGGCGCCAAGGTCAAAGTCAACGAAGGCGATCAGGTCCAGCTCGGGCAAGTGATGGTCGAGTGGGATCCGTACACCTTTGCCATCCTGACCGAAATCGGCGGCACAGTGCAGTTCAAAGACCTGCAGGAAGGGGTCACGCTGCACGAGGAAGTCGACGAAGTCACCGGATTGTCACGCCACGTGGTCGGCGATTCTCCCGACGAGAAGCGGCAGCCGGCGATCGTAATCAAAGGCAAGAACAGCAAGCGCTACCTCATGCCTTCACGCGCTCACCTGATGGTGCAGGACGGCGATACTGTTTACCCGGGCGACGTGCTGGCTAAGATTCCGCGCGAGACCACCAAGACGAAAGACATCACCGGAGGTCTGCCGCGCGTGGTCGAGCTGTTCGAAGCCCGCAAGCCGCATGAGACCGCGGTCATCAGCGAGATCGATGGCACGGTCAAGTTCGGCGAGGTCGCGAAAGGCCAGCGCAAACTCTATGTGCAAGCCGATAACGGCACGGAGAAGGAATACTCGGTGCCGCGCGGCGTGCACATCAATGTGCAGGAAGGCGAACGCGTCCGGGCAGGAGAACCGCTCATGGATGGCCCGCTCAACCCGCACGATATCCTGGCCGTGCTCGGCGAGAAAGAACTGCAGGCTTATCTGGTAAACGAAATCCAGGAAGTTTATCGCCTGCAGGGCGTTAACATCAGCGACAAACACATCGAGGTGATCGTTCGCCAGATGATGCGTTGGCGCAAGGTGGAGGACGTTGGCGATACGAAGTTCCTTCTGGAAGAGCAGGTGGACAAGTTCGCATTCGCCGAGGAGAATGAGCGGGTCATCAAAGAGGGTGGGCGTCCGGCGACGGGCCGGCCGCTGCTGCTGGGCATCACGAAAGCTTCGCTCTCGACAGATTCGTTCATCTCTGCAGCGTCGTTCCAGGAGACAACGCGCGTTCTCACCGAAGCCTCCATTCAGGGTAAGGTTGATCACCTGAGAGGATTGAAAGAGAACGTGATTGTTGGACGCCTCATCCCTGCCGGTACCGGCATGGAGTACTACCGCAACGTGCGTCTCTCGCCAGAGA
>DAIMDJ010000170.1:3101-6118 GCA_036725905.1 Terriglobales bacterium | reverse complement strand
CCGTTAATTCCGCCGCCAATCACGATTACCTGAAACCGCTCCCCTTCCAGCGGAGGTCGAGTTTTCGGATCGATTTTCATATGCCTACCGAGCCCCTGAGAACCGAGAACTGGCAACCTTCATTGCCCGCCCTCCTGCCGCTCATTTACAGTGTTTATCGCATGTCGGGCACCGGAGAACGCTTTGAACGCGCAGTGTCGATCATGGCCAGGCTGCGCGGCCCTGGCGGCTGCCCCTGGGACCGCGAGCAGACGTTCGACTCTATCAAACCCTACACGCTCGAAGAAACCTACGAAGTCCTCGAAGCCATCGACAATCGCGATTGGCAAGAACTCACCGGCGAACTCGGCGACCTCCTGCTCCAGGTTCTCTTCTACTCGGAGATAGCTAAGGAGCAAGGAACTTTTTCCATCGATGACGTTCTGGATCGCCTTTCCACGAAACTGGTGGACCGCCACCCCCACGTCTTCGGCGATGTAAAGGCTGAAACTTCTTCAGACGTCCTCCGCAATTGGGAAGCTCTGAAGGCTGAGGAGAAGAAGAAACGTCTGGAGGCGGGTGGCGGAAAAGCGCCCAAACCAAGCGGCTCACCCGAATCCGTTCTCGCCGGAGTTTCCCCTGGTATGCCCGCGCTGCTCGAAGCTCACAAGCTCAGCTCTCGCGCCGCGCACGTTGGATTCGATTGGCCCAATATAGAAGGCCTATTTGAGAAACTGGCGGAGGAAATCAGCGAGCTGCGCTCCCAACTTGAAAGATTTCCTCAGCCTGGCCCCCAGCCGTCAGCCCGAGGTATCGCCGGATCGGGCCGCCAGCCGATTCCCGAACAGCTACGCGCCCGCCTCGAAGAAGAAGTCGGCGATTTGTTTTTTGTCCTGGTGAACATCGCGCGCTATTTGTCACTCGATCCGGAGTCGGCGCTCAAGAAGACCAATCGTAAGTTCAAACGCCGCTTTCAATGGATGGAGGATCAACTGCAGTCGCAAGGCCGCGCCCCGCAGCAGGCTGATATGGAAGAATTGGAATCCTTATGGCAACAGGCCAAGCAGCAGGAACCAGCGAACGAGTGACCGCCGATTCTCTCGTGATCCGAAAATGTTACGAGCTCGATGAAATCCGAGCTTGCGTGGCACTGCAAAAGGAAGTTTGGAACTTCACCGACCTCGAACTTGTTCCGCTGCGCATGTTCGTAGTCGCGGAGAAAGTCGGTGGACAGGTCATCGGCGCCTTCGACGGCAAAGAAATCGTCGGATTCGCCCTTTCCATCCCCGGGGCCCGGGGCGGCCACTCCTATCTGCATTCGCACATGCTGGCGGTTCGCAAGCGGTACCGCAATGCCGGGCTTGGCCGCCGCATCAAGCTGCTTCAGCGCGAGGACGCCATCGCGCGCGGTTTCGAGCTGATCGAGTGGACCTTTGATCCGCTGGAAATAAAAAATGCCTATCTAAATATCGAAAAACTGGGCATAATCACGCGCCGTTACAGCGTCAATCAATATGGCATCACTACTTCGCCCCTCCAGGGTGGCCTGCCCACTGACCGCCTGGTCGCCGAATGGTGGCTGAAATCCAAACGGGTGGAGAACCTTCTCCGTAATGGAGAGCGGCATGGATTCCAAGTCGTGCAGACCATTCACGTCCCCGCCAGGGTTTACGAATGGAAAGCGAATGCGGCCACGCGGCAGCGCGCTAAGGAAATTCAAGATCGCAATCGCTCCCAGTTCCTGGCCGCGTTTGCCAGCGGACTCTGTGTTCTGGGCTATGAACGCGATCCCGAAGGTAATGGCAGATTTTTGTTGGGAAAATGGGACGAAAACTGGCTCTATGAGGCATAATTGCCAGTTTCTCTCAGGCCCGTTCCCAAAGTGCCACGACCATGAGGAAAACTGAACTCCTCGAAGATCAGGCTTTATCCACACGGCTGAAAGTCGAAGCCATCACGTTGCGCGAAATTCGCATGCCGCTCGTCCATTTTTTTGAGACCAGCTTCGGCCGCACCTACAGCCGCCGCATCCTCTTGGTGACCGTACACTGCGACGGTGGGGACGGCTGGGCCGAGTCGGTCGCCGGCGAAGACCCGTACTACAGTTCCGAATGGACGGAAAGCGCCTGGCCAACTATCAGACAATACCTTGCGCCGGCAGTTCTGGGGCGCTCCCTGAATTCAGCTCGCGAAAGCGTGCCCCTGATGGCCAAAGTGCGTGGTCATCGCATGGCCAAAGCCGCCGTCGAGAACGCCCTCTGGGACGCAGAAGCAAAACAAAAAAAACAGCCTCTATGGAAACTTCTCGGCGGCACCAGACAGGAAATTCAGTGTGGAGTTTCCATCGGCATTCAAGATTCCATCGAGCAACTGATCGACAAGGTCCAACTCGAACTCGCCGCTGGGTACCGCCGGATCAAACTCAAAGTGAAACCTGGATGGGACCTCAAGATTCTCGAACGTGTTCGCTCGCGGTGGCCCGATATCTTGCTCAGTTGTGATGCGAATTCGGCCTACACGCTCGATGATATTGATCATCTTCGCAAATTCGATCAATTCAACCTGCTCATGATCGAACAGCCGCTCTGGAACGATGACATCTATTACCACGCGCGGCTTCAGCGTGAACTGCGCACTTCTATCTGCCTCGATGAATCCATTCGTCACGCCCGCGATTGTGCCGCTGCCGTCGAAACCGGAGCTTGTCGGATCGTCAATATCAAAGTCGGCCGCGTGGGAGGGTTTAGCGAGGCCAGAAAGATTCACGATCTCTGCCAAGCCAACAAACTGCCGGTGTGGTGTGGAGGCATGCTCGAATCCGGCATCGGCCGCGCTCACAATGTGGCGCTTTCAACACTTGAAAATTTCAAATTGCCCGGCGACGTTTCCGCTTCAAAACGCTACTGGAAGGAAGACATCATCGAACCCGAAGTGGAAGTCACGCGACAGGGAACGATTACGGTTTCCGACGCCCCCGGAACAGGCTACCGCATTCGCGAAGACCTGATCGAAAAGCTCACGACGCGAAAGGAAACACT
>DAIMDJ010000170.1:0-3001 GCA_036725905.1 Terriglobales bacterium | reverse complement strand
GGAAATCGCTGTAAATCTCGTTTGATTTGAAACTCAAGTTCTTGAAGAACAGCGCCTTCCCCGTAAAGGAGAGATCCATCCGCGACATCTCCCAGTGTCCCCCAGCGACATCCGCCTGCTCGACTAAAAAATGCCCGCCTCGGTCAAGATGGCCCAGTATCCCCCATCCAAACCCCACATTTTTGACGAGTGTACCGTCAATCTTGGCGATCCGCTTTGCCTGCTCATCAATCAATAAAATACCCTGCATGGCAGTGAGCACCTGCTCCACCCGTGACGGCGGATTGTATCCGGGATTCGGCCGGAACTTCAGCCGCACCAACTTATCGCCTGGTCTGCCGACGCCTTGTGTCCCCAGCTCCGTCCCATCACGCTCGTACAAAAAAGCATCCGGCAAGGCTTTCATGATTTTCAGAACCCGGTCCGCATCCTCCTTCTCTTGTTTCGCCTTCTTCTTAAGCTCAGCGGGGTCATTCATGAACCGCTCCAGGCGCGCGCTCTCCGCCTGGCGCTGCTCCGGCGTAAGCGGATGATCATTGATCGCCACCAGCATGCCGGCCATTGCATCGCAGGTCTCAACCACCAACTTCGTCTGCGAACCTTTAGGTGTTATTTTGTGCTCGCGAAACATGAATTTGGCTTGGTCGTTATTGCTGTTGATCTCATTCCGCACCGTCTCCCGAACGAGTTGGGCAGGAGGAATGGAAGGCTGCTCCTCAGCCAACGCTCCGCTCGCTGCCAAGGACAATGTCGCGAGCACCGCCGTTAATATCATGCGGATTTGGCTAGGGTCTGATTTCATGGCCTGCCTCCATATCTTAGACGAGCACGACCCTCCTACTGTTGTCCACGTCATTTGATCGTCTGCTGACCAATTTCGCAGCGCGCGCTTGCCCGTACCGATGCAAGTTCGCTATAGTCATGCCTCACGCCATGCTCGAGCTGCTTCGATCGAACAGGGTTGGATTTCCCCTCTCTCGCCGCGCGGCCAGGCGCAGAATAGTTTAGAATTCTTTCTTCCCGCTTCCATCCCGCATATAAATACCTCAAGGAGGCATAGTCATGGAACTGCCTAAGACGGGAGAATTCGCACATATCGGCAAGTCCGTCGCCATTAAGGGGGAACTTTCCGGCAGTGAAGACCTATACATCGACGGCCAGGTCGAAGGCTCGATTGAATTGCAGGGAAGCAGTCTCACGGTCGGCCCCAACGGCCAGGTACGTGCCAATGTGAATGCCAAAGTCGTTATCATTCATGGCAAGCTGGAAGGCAACATTCGCGCTAGCGACCGCGCAGAACTGAGAAAGTCAGCCCTCACCGTAGGCGATATTGCCACGCAGCGAATCGCCATTGAGGATGGCGCCTATTTCAAAGGCAAAATTGAGATTCATAAAGAAAGCCCCAAACAGGCGCCAAATTCCGCCATTTCCAGCACCGCTTCCGCAAGGTCATCGCCCATGCCGAAAACTGCGGTAACTGAAACCAAGTAGTTACCGTCCACTCTCCCTTGCGTCCGCGATATATTTAACTGGGGGAGGTAACGCAAGTGGACGCCTGGCAGGGAGGATGGCACCTGGCACAAATACCGTCATGAAACTCTTTCGTGGTTCAACGAATCCCGGCCAGAGTCGCGTTGCCACCAAGGTCCCCCGTCTCAGCCGCCGCTCCAGTGGTCTGGCGGAACTGGCCAAATTGTTGAACTCCGAAGCATCTTTGTGCGTGCTCGATCTGGGTTACACGTCTCCGTCCAATATCCGCTATTTCACCGAGCGCGGACATAAGATCTACAGTGAAGACCTTCTGGTAGCCTCCACCGACCCGGCTCTCCTTACCAAGGATGAAGCCGGAAATTCAGTTCCGGATGAAAAGCAATTCCTGGCGGACAACCTGGTTTATCCTAACGCGCAATTCGACCTTGTCCTGTGCTGGAATATGGCAGATTACATGGAAGAAGCCCTGGTAAAGCCGATAGTCGGACGGCTTTGGTCGCTGATGAAACCGGGAGCCATGTTGCTAGCCTTCTTTCATACCAAAGAAGCAGGTCCGGATGCGCCTTGCTATCGCTACCATATCGTGGGTACTGACAGCCTCGAAATGCAGCCAATCGATCCGCGCCGCGAAAGTCGCCGGGGGCCCGCTGGGGCGGTTCAAACCGTCGCGAATACCCACTTCCGCCTGCAGCGCGTGTTCAATAATCGCCACATCGAAAATCTTTTCCGCGATTTCGCGTCAATAAAATTTTTCCTTGCCCGCGACAATGTGCGTGAAGTGCTGGTGGTGAGGTAGTCCCGGTTCTAGCGGCGCTTTACGGGTCCTCCGCACTAAATATTCTGCAATTTTCGGACTCTTCTCTAGTACAAGCAACAACGGCCGCCGGGCTGGACGCGGCAGAGTCAGCAATCGTCTGAGTTGTGAGGATGCGCGGAATACAGGCAGCAGCGAGCGTTGGTACGCGGAGCGATATTGTTGGATCGCCTGGCCCAATGAGGTTTCCCCAGCAAAGAATGGGGTTAGGCACTTCGCAGCCATCGCGCCGCTTCGCAGCGCCAGTGAAATTCCGTCGCCGGCGAACGGATCGACAAATCCAGCAGCGTCCCCGGCCAGCAGAATCCCCTCTCTCTCGGGCTGCGGTTCACGAAAAATCAGCGGCGAGGTGCTCACTGGATCGATAAGCAATTTCCAACTCCGGCTTCGCTTCCGCAATGCTCCATGCTGCTCAAATACCTCGTCCAGCGTACTCGCGACATCAGCGCGCACCATCGCACATGCGTTCACGCGACCTCGAGCCACGGGCTGCACCCCGCAATAGCCGCCGTCAAAAAAATACAAATCGACGGACGCTTCCGGTGATGACTCGGCAAAGTGGGCCTTTAACCCGACCCATTTCTGCTCTGCCACCGCCGTCGTGCCGTTCAGGATTGACCATCGGCCCGAAGCATTGATCACAGCCCGCGATTCAAACTCTCCATCAGAGCTACATATACGAAACGGTCCTCGACC
>DAIMDJ010000169.1:0-6138 GCA_036725905.1 Terriglobales bacterium | reverse complement strand
CATCCTCGCCCGGCTGCATCATCCAGACCCCCACCACGATGGTATTGGGTCCTCCAGGCAAGCCCGCGCTCGCCGGAGCGCCTCCCGTCGAGGGATTCAGTTCAATGCGCGGCTTTCCTTCGCGCATCTTTTTCATCACCTCAGCTCCCGTGATCTTGATCCGGTTCTGATCATAAGTGATGAGCAGGTGCGGCACATGATTCGCAGCTACGGCGGGAATAAACACCTGGGTCTGCACCGTCGGGATGCTCTTCAATTGCCCGGCAATCCGCTCCGCCCGCTTGCGGTACTCGGCTTCCATGGCGGCATCGTCCTGGCTCAAAAACCAATCCACCGCGGCAACCAGGCCGATGATTTCTTCCTTCGCCACTTTCATTCCGCGCCCGATGGTATTCGAGTTCGGGGAATTATTCTTTTTGGCGGCATCGATCAAATCTTTTCTGCCCAGGAGCAAGCCAGTACACTGCGGGCCACGCAAACCTTTGCCGCCCGAGAATGTCACCAGATCGAATCCCATCTGCGTGTAATTCCACAAATTCGAAATCGGAGGAACATCCGCCGCCGCATCATTGAAGCACGGGATCCCATGCTGGTGGGCAACGCGCACCCAGTCTTCGCGGCTGATCTGGCCTTCACCGGCATTAAAAAAGTGGGTCATAACGGTGTGATCGTTGAAAGCCTGTTCGTATTGTTCAAGTGTTTCCACCTCGACAAAGCGAATGCCACAATTTCGCAGCGCATGGTCGTATCCATAACGATGCGCTTTCTGAATGATTACTTCGTTCTTAAGGGCGCTCATGTCGGTAGGAATATTGAGAATGGCAGAATCGTTTCCCCGCGTTACGCAAGCAGCAGTGCCAACCACAAGCGCGGCAGCAGCGCCAGCGGTGACGAGAGCGGCCTCGCAACGCAAGCGCTTCGCTAAATACTCTCCGGAGGCATCGAGCAATTCATTCAGATTTACGGGTTGCCTGGCAGCCAAGCTGATCGCCGCCTGCACTTCCTCCGGCATGGTTGATGCGGAAAGTACGGTGTAAGTTCCAGCGGCGTTAATGAACGGGGTCACGCCCAGCTTTTGGTAGTAATCCACGCCTTTTGCGGAAGCCTTGGACGACGACTTGGCCTTCAGAGCCGGACCGCCGCACACCGCGACGCCGCCCGCGATAAATGCCTGTCCTCCAGTACGCAAAAGCTTTCGACGGCTGATGGTGCTTGACATCGGCTCCCCCTTGCATCGAATTCGCGTTCGTTTAACTCAGCTCTGGTCGCACACCGGGGCGGTTCTCACTCTCTCGGAAAATCATCCGCCCTGGCTGGCTTAGAGTTACCCAGACCAGGCGTGGTGAAATACTGCGGCCGTGCCTTTTCCCACTCGATCATGCTCAGGCCGGAGGGATCGTAGAGAATTTTCCCTGCACGCACCGTCATACGAGCCACCAGCTTCACGTTTCCATCCATTCGAGCGACGCCGCAATCAATGTAGCCGAACGGCCCGTGCTGTTCTTCCAGCACAGCGATGTCCGCGTCCTTACCAATCGAAAGTGTGCCCAACTCAGGCCTGTGAATCTCCTTTGCCGGATTTACCGTAGAACGCCGGATGACGTCCTCCAGCGGTACTCCCATTGCCAGAAACTTGGACATGACATTGTTCATGCTAAGGACCGTATAGTTTCCCGTATGCAAGTCCGTGGACATGGAGTCTGGTACAAAGCCCTGTTTGACGGCAGGCACAGCGTTGCGGAACCAGAAACTCCCCGCCCCATGGCCGACATCGAAAATCACCCCGCGGGCGCGCGCCTCGGCCATGATCGGATTGAGCTTGCCATCGGGGAGAATGATGGGAAATTGCTGCGCGAAGACGTGAGTATGAATGTCACCCGGCCGCATCTTCTTCAGGATGAGGTCGGCGTATGTTCGTTCAGGACGCGGCCAGAAATCGAACATCACCGGCACATTGGACATGTTCCCGCAATCGATCGCACGGTCCACGGCGGCCCAAGGAACATGTTCCGCATCCCACGGCTCCTCGGTCCAAAAATGCGCCGTCTTCACGCCGACGATGATGTCGGGATACTTCTTGATAGTCTCGGCGCAGAGCTTTGGGTCCATCTGGTCGACACTTTGCTCCAGACCACCGTTCATGCCGTTCGCCACGATATTCAGAAAAGCCAGCACTCGCACCTTGGCATGATCGATGACTTCTTCCTTCTCCTGAAGGAACGTCTCGGCTCCCGCAGTACCTGCGTCAACTAATGTAGTCACGCCTGACTGCAACGCCAGATCCGCTGGAATTCCCAGTGGCCCGATGTGTGCGCGGGCTTCCGGCGTGAACCAGTTGAGCGGCGCGCCTCCGTGACCGATGTGGAAGTGAATATCGATCAGCCCCGGAGTGACGTACAGGCCTGAGGCGTTGACCACTTTGCCCGCCTGACTGGCGGGAATGTCCTTTTCGACCGCAGCGATCTTGTCTTTCAAGACGGCGACATCCATAACTGCATCTAGATGGTTCGCGGGATCGATGACGTGGCCGCCCTTGAGCAGCAAGTCGTACCGGGGAGCCTGTGCCAGCGCGCCCCCAGCCAAGAGTGCGATTCCCGTCATTTCCGCAACTAACTTCCGCAGAGTGAAAATTGATTCAGTTCTGTGTAAGTGGATCATTGTGTCACCGTGGAAAGTCCAAAGTGTACGCACTTCGATGAACGTTGTCATCATGATCGAGTCAGACAACGCGAAGTGGAATGCACGCTTGAAAACGTCGGAAGCGTAGCGTAGCCTGAGCGATACTTTTTGCTGATTGGAGCTGACTGATGGATCGGCGCACGTTCGTGAAGGGCACCTTTCTGGGAGGCGCCGGTCTACTCTTGCATGGGTTCGCCGTAAGAGCCCAGAGCGATGCTTCCGCCCCCGCCCTGCCGCCGATTGAGACTCATGGTCTTCCGCAAGTTAAGCCGTCACCATTGGGAATGCCGGGACTGTTTCCTGGACGCGTGGTCGAGGTCTCCAATGCCAACGCGATCGCGCGCAATCGCGTGGCGCAACCCGAAATCAAGGTCATGATCGAACGCGGCATGAAGGAACTCACCAGTGAAAGCTCGCTCCCTGCGGCCTGGGCCAGGTTCATCGGGCCGGCTGACGTCGTTGGAATCAAAATCAATCCTTCAGGAGCGCCGGCGTGCTGCTCCTCACCCGAAATCATTCGCGAGATCGTCGGCGGAGTGCAGTCAGTTGGTGTGCCCGCAAGCAACATTTTCATCTACGACCGTTATGCCTATGAAATTGACGTTGGCAGCTATCAGGCGCTGGTACCTCCCGGAGTTCGCGTCGTAGGCATTCAGGATGCCTTCAGCGGGCTGGCGGGCTATGACATGAATGTCTATTGTCAGGCAAATTTCTTCGGTGAGTGGGAGACCCGTTCTTACATGGCCAGCATCGTCGCGCATGGGGTCACGAAGATCATCAACGTGCCCACGATGAAAGATCATTCTGCATCAGGTGTGACCGGCTGCCTCAAGAACCTGGGTTACGGCACGTTCAACAACGTGGCACGTTCGCATCGCCCACCGTACTCGTTCACAGATCCCTTGATCGCCGTGATGTGTTCGGTTGAACCGTTACGTTCGAAGGCCGTGCTGCACATCATGGACGGCATGCGCCAGGTGTGGCACGGCGGGCCGCTCACGCAGGTGCAGGATTTTATTCATCCAGCCGGAACTCTTTACCTCGGCACCGACCCGGTGGCGATTGACACTGTGGAACTGGAGGCGATCGAGCAGAAAAGGCAAAAGGAAGGGGCGCCTTCGGTTTGGGAGCACGATCCCGCGAGCATCACTTCAAACTATCAAGAGTTCTTTCATAACCCAAGCAAGAACTTGTTCTATCGCCGCCCGGGGCACATCGCGGCAGCGGGAAAGTTGGGCTTGGGCATTGCAGATCTTAAGCAGATCGATCATCGCCGAATTGCCTAATAAAGATTGCCTAACAAAAATGAACCAAACGTCCGGCATATCGAGGCCTTCGAAAGACGGAACAGACTGGCCTGCGCTCCTTAAAGACAATTCGCGAACCGGGGGTCAAGGAACTGCCGCGGCGCGCGCTCCCGATCATGCCCGCTGGCAAATCCGCCTGGGAAGCTCCATCCGTTCGGCTCCAGTATTACGTGACGGAGTCCTTTACGTGGCCGCCGTAGGAGGGACTCTCCACGCGATCGATGCGCAGAATGGCCTATCTAAATGGAAATTTCAGGCCGCCGGCCAGATTCATTCCACGCCTTCTCTTTGCGGCAACAAAGCACTCTTCGGTTGCGATGACGGAAAAGTGTACGCTGTGAATTGCGATTCCGGGGCGAAGGTCTGGGAGGCGGCCGTTTCTGGGGAAGTCTGGACCTCCCCTGTAGTCCGCAACGGGGTGGTTTTCTTCGGCAGCGCCGATGCCCGGCTGTATGCCGTGGATGCGGAGACGGGCGGCAAGCGCTGGGCTCAGGAGTTTGGTGGCCGCATCTATTCGACGCCGTTCGCCACCGAGAAGCAGCTTTACTTCGGCTGTGGTGATGGGAACGTATACAGCGTTGACATGACATCCGGCAAGCTCTTGTGGCGTGCTTCCACGGGAAACGGTATTGACTCCTCGCCCGCTGTGACCGTTGAAACGGTTCTGATCGGCTCTGAAGATTTCTTTTTTTACGCACTGGATGCAAATACCGGAGCTGTGCGCTGGAAATATGAAACGGGACTGGGTATCGCATCTTCTCCGGCCGTTGCGGGCGATCTGGCGATAATCGGCAGCAAGGATGGTTATCTCTACGCGCTCGAAATCCAGACTGGCCGGTTGCGTTGGAAGACGCAGGTAAGTGAAGTGGTGACTGCGCCTCCGGTTGTTGGAGATGGCGTGGTTTGCATCCAGGCAGGCGGCCTTGTCGCTCTGGACCTTGTCTCGGGCCGCGTGGTCTGGAGAGCTGGTCTGGGCGGAGCCGTCCAGTCGGCCCCTGTGTTAACTGGAGACGTAATTTATCTAGTGAGTCTTGATGGGGAGGTCTATGCGCTGGAGTAGCAGAATCGCGGCGAGCCTGATGCTGGCGAGTCTCAGCGCAGCGTCAGCACACGCCCAAGATCTGGCCTACGTTCATAAAAAGAAGTTTGTGATGGGCACCGTTTTCGAGATCGTCGCCTATGACGCTTCTCCTGCGCGCGCCTCGGCTGCCATTGACGACGCTTTTCAGGAGATTGTTCGGCTCGATGGCATCATGAGCAATTACAAGTCCGGCAGTGACCTGAGCCGGCTGAACCGCACAGCGCATTTTCATGCGGAAACGGTTCCGACCGACTTGTACAACGTGATCGAGGAGTCCCTACGGTATTCGAGGCTGTCAGAAGGCAAGTTCGATATTACGGTGGGTCTTTTGGTGAATTTCTGGAAAGCTATCATGCGTGGGGACCGCGCCCCTTCTTCCGCGGAGGAAGAAAGACTTCGACGCTGTGTTGGCTACGAGAAGATCGTGCTTGTTCCTCCAGATGGTGTGGAGCTCCGCTCCCCTTGCTTGCAAATCGATCTCGGAGCTATTGGCAAAGGTTACGCAGTGGATCGTGCGGTTCAGGTTCTGCGCTTGCGCGGTATTTCTAGTGCTCTGGTAGACGCTGGTGGAAGCACCATATACGGCATGGGTTCTCCTCCAGGCCAGTCTGCGTGGCGTGTGCGCTTGCGAGATCCTTCAGACAGGATTCATCCTGAAGTCATGATGCTCGAAAATAGCGTTTCAACTTCTGAGCAAACCGCGCCTAGCTTGCTAGAGAAAGATTCAGCGGGGCACATTATCGATCCTGAAAGCGGTTTGCCGGTGAAAACCGCCACTGCTGTGAGCGCAGTGGCAAAAACCGCTACCGCTTCTGACGCGCTTTCGACGACCCTGTTGCTGTTGGGCCCAAAAAAGGGCAGGGAATTGGTCAAGGCCATGCCGGGAACCGCTGCTATCTGGATTTCGCCCGACGGGCAAGTGGAAGCAGCCTCCAGTGGACCGCAGATTCTGCTGGCGGCTGAAAATGCAAATGCGAACGACAGCTCGCGCTGATCGAGCGAACCTAAGCTGCTTCGATAAAGGAGTGTGTGCTCGCCGATGACACCACTATAGTGATGCGTGACTCCGAC
>DAIMDJ010000168.1:1282-6252 GCA_036725905.1 Terriglobales bacterium | reverse complement strand
GTGATGCCACGGCTGCGGTGTTTAGGATCCATGGGAGAAGAATTATGCCAGACGCAATGGAAGAATGCTGTCCTAAATAAAAATGTCATTCCGAGCAAAGCGAGGAATCTGCATTTGGGGACGCAAATGTGCCTGCACCCCTCAACTGCAGATCCCTCGCTTCGCTCGGGATGACAGATGCTTACAAGTCGACAGAATCCTACGCCATCGCGGCGCGTGCGGAATCACCCGAGCTTGCCGCGCCCGGCGGATGCCGGGCAGCATCCCAGCTTTCTGCAAGTTCCATCATGTCCTCGGTAGGCGCGCCGGCGCTAACGCTCACAACATCCACGATCGCATGCCAATCACGGAAAAGCTGTCCGATCTGCTTGGGATTGAGTTCAAGCAGCAGCGAAACTTTGTGATTGTATCCGTGAGGCTCGGCCTGGACATAGGGCATATCGATCGCACGGCGCGAAATCGCGTTCAGTATGCGCATCAGCGTGCCCTGCGTATTGCGATAGTGGACATGGAAAGCGTGCATTTTGTTCTCCGTAGCGCCGGCGTCTCGCCGGCTGTCCGGCGGGCACCTCGCCCGCCGCTCATTCTTCTTCAAACATCATTTCTGATAACGCCGCCCCAGCTGGCACCATCGGAAACACATTCGCCTCCGGATGAGTGTCAAACACCAGCAACTCCGGCTCGGACGAATTCAAAAAGCGATCCAGCTCATCTCCCGTTTCTTTCGAGACGGGGAATTCTCGCACCACTGACTCACTAATCCGCTGCCCGTGGATTTTGTAAGCCTTCGAGATCGCCACGAAATCCGGATTGTCGCTCAGGTCCGTCTCTGCGTAGTTGCGCTGATAAAAAAGCTGCTGCCACTGTCGCACCATGCCGAGATATTTGTTGTCGATGATGACCATCTTGATCGGCAGCCCGAGCCGATGCACGGTGGCCAATTCCTGAATGTTCATCTGGAAGCCGCCGTCGCCGGAAACGCACAGCACAGTTGCGTCCGGTTTCGCCATCTGTACCCCGATTGCCGCGGGCAGAGCAAAACCCATAGCGCCCAGTCCCCCGGATGTGATGAATCCGCGAGGCAGCGACGATCGGTAGCGTTGCGCGGCCCACATCTGGTGCTGGCCTACGTCGGCAAGAATTACGCTATTCTCCGGCAGGCGGCTGAAGAGTTCATCGAGAAAACGGATCGTCGGCTGCGCGAGTCCGCGCGGATCAAGTTCCCCGCGCTCCGGCCCACATGCGACCGCGCGCCAATTGGTCCAGTCCGGCAGCTTCACCCGGCGCAACGCATCGTGACAGGCGGGAATGGTTTCTGCTAGGTCACCGATCACTGGCAGTTCACAGGGACGAACCCGGTCCAACTGCGCAGGATCAATTTCAAAATGAACAATACGCGAGTGCGGCGCAAAGCGAGTGGGATCGCCGGTCACACGGTCATCAAGGCGCGCACCGAAAACCAATAGAACATCATTCTCGTGCAGCGCCATATTCGCGGCTCGCGTGCCGTGCATTCCCACCATACCCAGGTAATATGGCGCTTCGGTCGGTACTGCGCCCAGGCCGTGTACTGTCGCGAATGTCGGAATCTGGAGGTAATCGAGCAGACGCCGCAGCTCAGGAATCGCGCCGGAAAGCTTCGCTCCTGCGCCCACGAGCGCGACCGGCTTTTTGGCCTGCTCGAGCAGCGTGATCAGAGTTTCAGTGAAAGTCGACTCACCATGAACATCCGCAGGCTTGGGATGCGGCGCGAACTTGACCGGGCCGCTGAATTCCATCTTGGCCTTCAGCATGTCGGTTGGAATATCGATCATCACCGGACCCGGCCGTCCACTCCGTGCCCAATGAAAGCCTTCGGCAATCACTGCCGGAATTTCTTCTATGCTCTTAACCAGCCGGCTCCACTTCGTCAGTGACAGCGTCATCCCAAAAACATCAGTTTCCTGAAACGCGTCAGTGCCGATCAGCGCGCTGCGCACCTGGCCGGTGATGCAGACCAGCGGAACCGAATCCATTTTTGCGTCGGCAATTCCAGTGACGAGGTTCGTCGCTCCCGGCCCGCTGGTGGCAAACGCAACGCCAACTTTGCCGCTGACACGCGCGACGCCTTCAGCCGCGAAGACTGCTCCCTGCTCGTGGCGGGTAAGAATGTGCTTGATCCCGCTGCCTTCGAGCGCGTCATACAACGGCATGATCGCGCCACCGGGATAGCCGAAGACCAGGTCAATGCCCTCGGCCCGCAAGCACTGCAGAACGATTTCGGCTCCTCTAAGCATTCACGACCTTCGCCTCAGGTTTCTGCGCCAAACCGGGCTTCTTCGTATCTCTCTGTAGCCATGACATCATGCCGCGCAGTTTGGCTCCCACTTGTTCGATCTGGTGCTGCTTTTCTTTCTCGCGCAGGGCCGCAAAATTCTTTCCGCCCTTCTTGTTCTCTTCAACCCACTCTTTGGCAAAAGAGCCATCCTGAATGCGGGCGAGAATTTCTTTCATTGCTTTGCGAGTCTCATCGCCCACGACTTTCTCGCCGCGAGTCAAATCGCCGTACTCGGCCGTATTGGAAATTGAGTAGCGCATGCGGCCAAGTCCGCCTTCGTAAATCAGATCAACGATCAGCTTCATCTCATGCAGACATTCGAAATAGGCGATCTCCGGCGCGTAGCCAGCCTCGACCAGAGTTTCGAATCCTTTCTTGATGAGTGAGGTCAGGCCGCCGCACAACACCGCTTGCTCGCCAAACAGATCGCTCTCGGTTTCTTCTTT
Organism: Terriglobales bacterium; assembly: GCA_036725905.1. Lineage (GTDB taxonomy): Bacteria > Acidobacteriota > Terriglobia > Terriglobales > Acidobacteriaceae > QIAB01. Next base: position 3,489 of record DAIMDJ010000168.1, on the reverse strand, counting down.
GAACGTAGTTTGCAGAACACCAGCCCGGGTTGAGCCGATCCCATACGCATAGCACAGTGCGTACTCATGCGCACGGCCGCTCGCGTCCTGATGAATCGCCAGCAGTGAAGGGACTCCTCGCCCTTCTGTGTAAACTCGCCGCAGCAAGTGCCCCGGACTCTTGGGCGCGATCATGACAACGTCCACATCTTTGGGCGGAACGATGGTCTTGAAATGAATGCTGAAGCCATGCGAGACGCCGAAGATCTTGCCGGCGTGGAGAGCCGGCTTGATCTGCGACTCGTAGAAGTCGCCCTGCGTCTCATCCGGCGTAAGGATCTGAATCCAATCGGCTCGTTTAGCAGCCTCAGCCGGTCGCAACACGGTCATGCCGTCTGCCTTCGCCTGTTGAGCGCTCGGCCGCTGTGGATCAAGGCCGACGATTACGTTATAGCCACTGTCGCGCAGATTCTGCGCCTGGGCGTGGCCCTGGCTTCCGTATCCGAAAATTGCAATAGTCTTGCCCTTCAGGGCTGAAGGATTAGCGTCATGTTCGTAGAAAATTGTGGCCACGTTGTCTCCTGTGATTTTCGACTGCGAGAAACCGACCGGTCGGTCGGCTGTCTTGAATCTTAGCGATTCCGCCGCAACCCTGTCAATATCGTTTTTGCGTCTCCTTGCCGCCGATATCGTAATCTGCTGCCAAAAGCGAAAACCCACCACCAGGATCTCTGACGATGGGCTATAAGAGCTTAAAATTCTGTAACTTAGCTCAATATTTCTCCCAGCCACAGATTTGAGGGCAAACTCGTACGGTGACAGTAATTCGCACCCCGTTCTGGCTGAAATAGTTCGACATTAGAAGCGTCCGCTGGACCATCTCGCGTGAATTGCGCAATATCACCCGGCTGAAAAGATCGTCGACTCTTGTTGGGACCGCTTGCGGCTCAAACATCGCGTTGGCATTCGCTTGCCAACTGTATATCCTGTCCGCCAATGACTCGCGAGGCCACACTCGATTCTCGCCAAGAAATCCTGCGCACCGCCGCACGCCTGTTCCAGCAGCGCGGGTATCACGCCACTTCGATGAACGACGTGGCGTCGGCTCTCAAGCTAAGCAAGGGGGGGCTGTACCATCATTTTCAGAGCAAAGATGAAATCCTATTCAACCTGATGGACCACGCGATGGACATCACCCAGGAGCGGGTGATCAACGGTGTTCGCGATATTGCCGACCCGGAGGAGCGCCTGCGCATGCTAATCCGGCGGCATATCGAAGTTGTTCTCAGCGTTCGCGATCGCGAAATCACGGTAATGCTGCATGAAAATCATCCGCTGCCCCCGTCACTTCGGCGGCGAATCAACGCGCGAAAGAAAGACTATGTTCATTTTGTAGAGAGTCTCATTGCCGAGGTACAGCGCGCGCGCCAATCGCGTGGAAGCGTCAGCCCTCGTGCGGCGGCCTTTGCGCTACTGGGGATGATCAACTGGATTTATCAGTGGTATCGGCCGGAAGGGACTTTGCAGCAAGAGCATTTGGTTCGGCAATATACGGAAATCTTTTTTGCTGGCGCATTCGGATGATTCTCGGGTGACGCGTGCATTTCAGGAATTGAAATATCTATGGACGGGCAAAGTGGTGGGTTCTTTCAACTCACGGAAATTGAGCAGCAGCGATTGCTCACGGGCAAACGCTATTTCGAGTTTTTGCGCGTTCCGGCCCTCAGCGCGGGTCTCTACGTGTTGCCAACTGGGGGCGCCGATCCGCAAAGCCCGCACAAGCAAGACGAGATGTATTACGTGATCCGCGGTCGGGCGCGCATGAGAGTCGCGAGTGAAGACCAGGAAGTCCGTGCAGGCAGCATCATCTTTGTCGCGGCAGAAGTCGAGCACAGTTTCTACGAAATCAAAGAGGAACTAGCCGTCCTTGTCTTTTTCGCGCCAGCGGAAAGCGCGTGATCGGCGCTAGCTGGCCACAGCTTCCTTCCCAGGGATCCAATAAACCTCCTCTTTGATCGCTTCCTTGGGATAGCCGCGCCGCTTCAAGATGCCTTTACCGTGCTCGATCATCTCCGGGTGGCCGCAAAGATATCCGACAGAGTTGGATCCGTCGAGTTCCCACATGTCAGAGTACTTACGGATGAGATCATCCACGCGTCCGACTTCACCCGTCCACTTTTCGTCGTCCCACGGACGGCTGATCGTCGGCACATACTTCAGCCAGGGCG
>DAIMDJ010000168.1:0-1182 GCA_036725905.1 Terriglobales bacterium | reverse complement strand
ACCAGCTCAAAGAAAAATTCGATTTCGTTTTCGTACGGCGAAGACACAATCGAGTAAGGTCGCTCCAATCTTTTGTCAACACCCTGCACGCCCAGCGTGGCGTATTGGCCCGGTATGAACTTGAACTCGCCACCGGCCTGGATGCGGATGGTCCACAACTCGGGCGCTAAGTCCATACGCTTGGTAATGGTCGCGTGATAGTGCTTATCTTCGGGGCTCATGGCTCTCACCTCGTGAAGACGAGCCTATAACTTGCCTCACTGACCCGTAGAAAGGCAAGTTGTCACCCTTTGTTGGATTCATCGCGAAGCGGGAGGATGCTCCTGTTGCTGGCAGGTTGGGCATTGGCTTTTCAAGCCGTTCAGTTCCTGCTGCAGCTTTTCCCAATCCTTCTTGTTCTTTTTCGTGTCGATGGGATCATTCAAGTTTGCGTAAAATTCCAACACATTTTGCCGCAAAGCTGCCGACATTGGGTCGGGAGCTTTCCTGGCAAGATGATCCACCAGCCGGGCATAAGTCTTATCTGTCAAGGTGTATTCGCCTGCACGCGTCTCACGTCCGGTATCGAAGTCGCGGTTAGGGAACCGCAGCGTATTGTCCGCTGCCTCTTGCAATAGGCGGGAATAATTTTCGACGGTATCATCCACGCTCTTGATGTACATGTCTTCTGTTTGAGTGGTCGGGATCTTGAAGCTGACCGCTCTGAATGGTCCGACTTTCGGAACGATCTTTAAGAAGAAGGCCAGAATGCGCGTTCCGATACCGGGCTTGCGGTAAACCGTCCCCCACTCGCGTTCGTAGCCGGCGCGATTCAGGTAATAGAGAAATTTCTTTTTGCTGAAATTGGGATTTTCCTTCACTAACTGATCATGACGGGAAAGCAGCGCAACTCTCGTCACCTCCGGAATGAATTTGCCGACACCACGGCGATAGCTCCCGATAGCCAGGTCCACATCCCCGAATACATCCTCGAGCTTCAGGTAATAAGTCTCGAAGAAGGCGCGTTCCAGCAGCGGCCTCGAGACCTCGAATCCGATGAAGTCGTGATAGCTGTCGGAGGTGTACCGGTTCTTGGCAACCTGCACCATGTCAAACCCGAATTCCGTGCGAATGTGCGCTTTGGGGTCGTTCGCGTAGGTGACCTCCTTGCCGTACTTCTTAGCTAGGCGCGGAAACTCGATC
>DAIMDJ010000167.1:3596-6266 GCA_036725905.1 Terriglobales bacterium | reverse complement strand
GCAGTAAGTTGGGCTCGCCCGTAAGAGGAGATCACAGGATGCCTCGAAACCGTGCCGGCGAAAGGGGATTATAGCATGGTGGCAGGGCACGGAGCCGCGTGCACTCCACCTTGCGCGTGACTCCGGCAATGGAATCTGGGATTTCGGATCACGTGTGGAGCATTGAAGAAATGTGCGCTCTGCTGCCAAAAGTGAGCAATGCGGCGGCGAAAGCAGAAAAGAAACTGGTTCTCACGGCACTAGGGGAATAGTAACATTCGCACCAAATGGAAAAGCCCGATTCGCGGCCGGGCTTTTCCTAAACTTTATCGAGTGGGTGTACTCATGCAAGTCGTAAGGCAGAGTGCGCCCAAAACGCAAGCTGAGGTGCATCCATGCGTTTGGACATTCTGCTCGGTGCGGTAACAACGCTCATGGCGGTTTTGGGAGGAATCGTGGCCGTCTGGCCACCGAAAACACGGCTGAGGGAAATTATCTACGTTGCTTCGTTCATTGTGTTCGGCATTACGTCAATGATCTTGATTATCAAACAGTCAAATGAAACTGCAAGAACGCAGAAGGGCATAGAGGAGAAAGCTGATCGTGAACAGAAGGAGTTACACGGCAAATTAGATCAGAGCCTAGTCTCTGAAGAAATCATGAAAACTAGGTTGGCCGACTTCACGACGATTCTCGGCAAATTTGCCGAAAGTAACCAGAATCCGGATATCAAACAACTAGCCGCCGCGATTGCCAAATTCGCAAGTGGTCTGACACCCCGTATCTTATCAGCCACGATCCCTGTTGCTCCTAGTGCCGATGGGCCGTTTCAAGTTCCTCACAAATTACCCTGCACTCCTGCCTGGGCCGATATTCAGATGACATCGGGCGGCAACATGTGGTTCCAAAAACCTAAGTATGATGACCGTAACCTTTATCTCATTCCTTCCGCAGGTGGAATTTCCGCCGATATTTTTATCGCCTGCAACCCATAAAGCTTATGGCTGTCTTGACAAGAGCCTTATCCTGAATGCACTCGGAGAATTCGCATGAGTGGAGAGCACTTTACCATTGCTAAGAATTACAAGGTCTTTAATGGTGACAATTCGACTGGCGAGCCAATGGATGAAATGACGGAGCAGCAATTATATGCTTGGTTGCGAAGCCGTGGTTTCTCAGAGAAATAAGTAACCCACATCATCGAGCGAACCGATGATGCAGAATCAACTACGATCACGCTGCCCTGATGCTGTGGAAATCAAACTGACCCACTACCCCGTTCCTCGGTAATCATCGCCAAATCATGCGCTTCCCGTATAATAGCCGTTTCATGCCCAGATATTCGATCGTTGTACCCCTGCACAATGAGCAGGAGAATGTGACCGATCTCTATGACCGCCTGAAAGCTGTGATGGAGATCAACGGGGAGAGCTTCGAAATTGTGCTGGTTGACGACGGGTCAACTGACCGGAGCTTTCATTTGTTGCGCGAAATCGCAGCGGTGGATAGCCGTGTGACGGTGGTGAGGCTGCGCCGCAACTTCGGCCAGACTTCCGCGCTGGCGGCTGGCTTTGACCATGCGCGCGGCGAGTACATTATCGCCATGGATGGTGACCTGCAACACGACCCGGCCGACATTCCGATTTTTCTGGAGAAAATTTCCGAGGGTTACGACATCGTCAGCGGCTGGCGCAAGCAGCGGATTGACAATCTCTGGCTGCGCCGCATTCCATCGCGCTGCGCCAACTGGCTGATGGCGAAATTAAGCGGCGTTGACATTCACGATTTCGGCACGACCTTTAAAGCGTATCGGCGAGACATTCTCGAGCAGATTCCTTTATATGGTGAGCTGCACCGCTTCATTCCGGCGCTGGCTTCCTGGCACGGGGCGTCGATTGTAGAAGTGCCCATTCGCAACGTGCACCGCGAGCGGGGCAATTCCCATTACGGAATTTCGCGGACGTTCCGCGTATTTTTCGACCTGATTACGATTCGTTTCTTGCTGCGGTATCTTTCGCGTCCGCTTCATTTCTTCGGTACGGTTGGGATGCTGAGCATTCTCTCCGGTTCTGGAGTCGCGGGCTGGCTGCTGGCGCAGAAATTTCTGAAGCACTCAGAAGTGATGGCGCAGCACGGGCCGCTGATGCTGTTCGCATCCGTGCTGCTGCTGGCTGGCTTCAATATGCTGGCGATTGGTCTGCTGGGCGAAATGCAGGTGCGGCATTATCATGAACCTACTCGCCGCGCGCCCTATTCGGTTGACCGCGTGCTTCGCGCTCAAAGCGAAGAGCACAGCGTTTCGGAGTAAAAGCTCTTAACCGCAAAGTTCGCCAAGAATTCGCAAAGAGCGCAAAGACAAAGAGATCACTTTCCGAACGCCTCTTTATTCACCACGTAAGGCATCTTCGTAACATCTCCGCCGTAATTTCCTTCCAGCACATCAATCAGCCCTTGCACACAACGACCTGCCATGCCTTTATTAGGATCCGTCGAGAGCCGAGTGATCTTTCCGGCGCTGGCGAAGTGCGGATACAGCCGGCAGCGATCCTCAATTGCTGGGTCGCGCAGGGGAGAATCCGCAGGCAGCGGCTCTTTCTCGTAAACATCCAGCGCAGCGCCGGCAATCCAGTTTTCTCTGAGAGCCTTGGCTAGCGCAGCCTCGTCGACCACCGGCCCGCGCGAGGTGTTCAC
>DAIMDJ010000167.1:0-3496 GCA_036725905.1 Terriglobales bacterium | reverse complement strand
AGAAATGGCAAGTAGGGATGCCAGAAAGTCCATTTGTTCTCGCGCGTGAGATGCTCGGCTGCCCACATTTTTCGCGCCATCGCGCCCAACATGAAGAAGGCGAACTCCGCCGTGGCTTCCGTGAGAACGTCGGGAGTGTTGGTGAAGGGAATTTTGTAGCGGTTCGCATCGGCTCGATTGATGTTGTCAAACCCGACGGCAAATTGCGCCACAACCTTTAACGTGCGGTCTCCGGAGGCAAAGACCTCAGCGTCGATGGGATCGCGCAGCGTGGTAATCAGGCCATCGATTCCAGATTTGACTTTTTCGATGATCAGCTTCTTGGGCGGGGCTTGCGGATCGGGATAGACCCCGACTTCATAGCCTCGCTTGCGAAGGAGTTCGATGGATTCGCCAATATCGCAGGTAGCAAAAACGCGGAATTTCTTGCTCATAGGTTTTGTATTTCTAGCAGGCTGCTGAGAAATGAGAAGAGCAGATTCCTCGCGGGCTAAAGCCGCTCGGAATGACAAAAGTAGAAAGCTCAAAGTGGCACGAGTGAACTCGTGCCCTTCCCCATTTCGCTCCACAGCCGAGTTTTTCAGCAGCCTACTACGTGGTTATCTTACTGGGAACTGAAAACTGGAAACTGAATTTCATAACGAAGCAAATCTTCTCTCAGTGGATTTTCGTTCGATCATGATATTCCTCGCAGCCTGCGCGAGTGCGGTTTGCAATGCCTCCAGGTGACGCTCTTCGGTCAGATAGCTGATCACCATCATGCGCAGCACGCTGTGGCCGTTCACGATGGTTTCAGAAATCCAACGCTGGCCGTCGCGGGTGACCTCGTCCACAATGCGACTATGTGCTTCAGCGAGCTCCGGGGCAGACAGGCTTGACGCTTTGAGCCGGAAAGTCACAATTGGGAGCGTATGCGGCAGGGTGATCTCAAAATCGGAATTACTGACCCACGCGGCAAAATTTGCAGCGAGTTTGAGCTGGCGATCGATTAGCTCTTCGTAAGCTTTGCGGCCGTGCACTCGCAGCGTAAGCCACAACTTCAACGAGTTCATGCGGCGCGTCCACTGCACGCTGATGCGGGAATTATCGGGCAGCGTCGCTCCTGCAGCTTTCGGCATGTATGGCGCCGCCACAGAAAAAGCGCGTTGCAGAATTTCTGGATGGCAGGTGAGTATGACGCCCGCCGCGAATGGAACCGCCAGCCACTTGTGAGGATCAATGGTGAGGGAATCGGCGCGCTCGATGCCGCGCACCAAGTCGCGATGTTTGTCGGAGAAAATCGCTGCCGCGCCGTATGCGCCGTCCACGTGGAGCCAGAGATCATGACGGCGGCAGATTTCGGAAATTGCAACCAGATCGTCTACCGTGCCGGAATTCGTGGTCCCCGCAGTCGCGACTACGCAGAACGGTTTCCTGCCGGCGGCATGATCGGCGGCTACCGCCTTCTCCAATTCATTCGGATCGAGCTGTGCATTCACGTTCACCGCGACTCGACGCAATGCTTTACGTCCAATTCCGAGCAGGCCGGCCGACTTGTCGAGCGAGTGATGCGATTCGGCAGACGCGTAGGCTACAGGCTTTGCCCCGATCATGGCAATGCCGTCGTCTATGGATTCCGGGAATTTCGCCGCCAGAGCCAAAGCCAGGCCACTGAAATTGGCTTCATTGCCGCCGCTGGTGAAAGTCCCGTTGAATGCGCCGGGCCAGCCCACGCGTTCGCCGATCCAGCGAACTGTCTCGAGCTCGATTTTCGACGCCAACTGCGAGCGCGCCAACGTTGCAAGTTGCGGATTCAGTGCCGCCACCAGCGCCTCGGCCAACACGCCCATGTAAGTTGGCGTGGGATTCATTAACCCAAAGTAGTTCGCGCTGGGGACATTGAAGCCTTTGTCCACCATCTCACGGCAGATTTCATCCAGCACTTTGGCCGGATCTTCGCCCATTTCCGGCAGCGCGTTGTCTAATGTCCCATATGTACGTTGGTCCGCGGGAAGCTGAACGGGGCGGTCGGGAAGGGAAGAGAAGTAAGCGTCTATTTGATCGATCAGACGATAGCCGAGCTGGCGGCGGGTTTTGGAATCAAATTCGAAGTCCATATCGCATTATCCGCTGATGCATCACGGGGGAGGAGCAACAGTTCGCTTTAGAAACTTGCGGTGCAAATTCTCAACGGGATGTGCCCGCGCGGCAAAACAGAGATTCCTCCTGCCTCGCTGCGCTCAGCGTCAGAATGACATCCGTTTTTCTCAGTGTTGCTGTTCGTGCTTCTTCTCGTCGTCCTCCGCCGGAGGCTTCTCTGGCCGCAGCAGTGGAAACAGAATCACATCCCGGATAGTATGCGAATCGGTCAGCAGCATGGCGAACCGGTCCACGCCCACGCCGACGCCTCCTGCCGGGGGCATTCCGTAAGAGAGCGCACGAATGTAGTCTTCATCCATCTGGTGTGCTTCTTCGTCGCCACGTTCGCGCTCCTTGAGTTGCTGCTCGAAGCGGCGGCGCTGGTCTTCGGGATCATTGAGTTCACTGAAGCCGTTGGCGATTTCCATTTTGCCGGAGAAGATTTCCCAGCGCTCGGTCCAATCCGGCTCGTCGGGTTTCTGTTTAGAGAGCGGCGAAACAGCCGTAGGGAATTCGTAGATGATGGTTGGCTGCGTCAAATGCTCTTCCGCGGCGGCTTCGAAAAGATTGGCAATCGTTTTTCCAGGCGGCTCGTTGGGATCGTACGCCACATGGGCGTGCGCAGCATTGAAGCGCTCCACCAGCTTCTTGACTGAATCATGGCTCGCGAAATCAGACAGCTCAGGCTTTGCGCCGGCGCGTTCCGGCCAATAATGAATGATTGCCTCGCGCATCTTCATGCGCTTCCAGTTCGATTCTGACCAGTCGATTTCCACCTCGCCCCATTTCGTTTTCGTGCCGCCGGTGACGTCTTTAGCAGTTTGGATAATCAATTCCTGCGTCAGGTCCATCACGCCGCGATAGTCGGTATAGGCCTGGTAGAACTCCAGCATGGTGAACTCAGGATTCCACCGCCAGCCCAGACCCTCGTTGCGAAAGTTGCGATTAATTTCGTACACGCGATCCAACCCGCCGACCGTCAGGCGCTTCAAGTAAAGTTCCGGCGCGATTCGCAAGTAGAGATTCATATCGAGGGTGTTGTGGTGCGTGATGAATGGCCGGGCGACGGCGCCTCCGGGAATGGCCTGCATCATGGGAGTTTCTACTTCGATAAATCCGTGCGCATCCATGAAACGCCGCATCGATTGCACCAGTTTGCTGCGCTTGAGAAAGACTTCGCGAACCTCGGGATTCATCACCAGATCGACGTAGCGCTGGCGGTAGCGCAGTTCGACATCTGTCAGTCCATGCCATTTTTCGGGCAACGGCAGCAGATCTTTGGATAAAAACGTGATCTCCTCGACGTGTACCGTCAATTCGCCGGTGCGCGTGCGGAACAAATATCCGGTAACGCCAATGTGATCGCCGAGGTCGAGCA
>DAIMDJ010000166.1:0-6267 GCA_036725905.1 Terriglobales bacterium | reverse complement strand
ATGCCAGATTTTCTACTAGAAATAGGTTGCGAAGAGATTCCAGCGCGGATGATCGATGCTGCGTCGCAAGAACTGCGCGAACGCGTGAACGCGCTTCTCAACCGTGAAAGGTTGACCGCCAAGGGCACGATCACTTATTTGGACACTCCTCGGCGTTTGGCCGTGCTCGTTCCTGACATTCCGGCAGCGCAGGCCGATATCAGCGAACAGATCACCGGTCCGGCTGTGACTGTCGCCTTCAAGGACGGGCAGCCTACACCGGCGGCGCACGCATTCGCAAAGAAATCTGGGATGCATATCTCGCAGCTCGACAGAATTTCAACGCCTAAAGGCGATTATCTTTCCGCCCGCATTACGAAGAAGGGACGTGCCGCGCGCGAGATCATTTCCGAGTTACTGCCCAAAGAGATTGCCTCCCTCTATTGGCCGAAAAACATGTACTGGTGCAAGCCGAGCGAACGTTTTGTGCGGCCCGTGCGCTGGGTTGTTGCCATGCTGGACGATGAGGTGCTCCTGCTCGAAGTTTTCGGAATTAAAGCGGGAAACCAATCTCGCGGCCACCGGATTCTGGCAGATCGTGAGGTTGCGATACCGCATGCTGGGGAACCGTATGTGAGTGCACTGCGCGATGCGAAGGTGCTGAGCCGTGGCGAGCGCGAACAGCAGATTCGCAAAGGTCTAGATGACGCCACGCGTGCCATCCCCGGAGCGCGCTGGCGAGAAGACAAGAATCTCTTAGACACAGTTGTCAATCTCACGGAATTTCCTTCCGCCATCCTCGGCAGCTTTGATCCCGAATTCCTCGCGCTTCCGGAAGAAGTTCTGGTCACGGTGATGCGCGATCACCAAAAATATTTTGCAGTCGAAGACAGCAATCACGAACTGCTGCCGCACTTTTTGGCGGTACTGAATACCGACAGCGATCCGCAGGGCATCATTCGTCACGGCCATGAGCGAGTGTTGCGGGCACGCTTTAATGACGCGCGATTCTTCTGGCAAACCGACCAGAAGCATTCACTGCGCGAACGCGTCACCTGGCTGAAGCAAGTAACTTTCCAGAAAGACCTCGGCACGTATTACGAGAAAACGCGGCGCGTTCAGCGGGTATGCAGTTGGCTCGCTGAGAGCATTCGCCAAAGCGGGATAGCAATCCGCCCAGGTGTGGTTCACAAAGCAGCATGCCTGGCGAAGGCCGATCTCACGACCGAGCTCGTTAAGGAATTCACCGAGCTGCAAGGGATCGTCGGCGGCTTGTATGCGCGCGTGCAAGACCTCGATCGCGACATGAAAGAGGACGCTCAGCAATCGATTGCCACGGCAATTTACGATCATTACAAGCCTGAGTCCATGGAGGACTCCGTCCCACGCACGATCGAAGGTGCAGTGCTTTCGATTTCGGATAAAGCAGATAGCATCGCTGGCATGTTTTCGCTTGGCTTGGTTCCCAGCGGCTCCAAGGATCCGTTCGCTCTGCGCCGCCAGGCGAACGGAATCGTAAAAATCATTGCTGAACACAAGCTGCCGCTGAACCTGGCCCAATTGTTCGAGTACGCCCGCGAAGCCTATCGCGGATCAGCAGCCGAAAAGAAGTTTTCCGCCAGTCTCGACTATGCTGACGCGTTGCGCTCGTTCTTTCGCGAGCGACTGGAGTTCTATCTGCGCGATGTGCTCGGATTCAAGTATGACGTAGTGAACGCCGTGCTGGGTGCGGGCGCGGATGATGTCGTCGATGCTCTGGTTCGGGCCGAGGCCCTCACGCAGGTCCGTCCATCAGAAGATTTCGAGTCAATTTCTGCATCGTTTAAGCGGATTAAGAACATTCTGCGGCAAGCCAGTGAGAATCAAAAGCAGGTAGCCGCTTCGATTGATTCGAATCTATTACGCGAACCGGCTGAACGCGAGCTGGCCGCAGCGATTCCTCAAATCTCTAAAAAAGTCGAATCGCTTCGTGGCGAGCGCCGTTATCAGCAAGCACTGCTTGAGATTTCCCGGTTGCGGCAGGCGGTCGATACATTTTTCGACAAAGTCATGGTGATGGTAGAAGATGAGCCCCTGCGGGCCAACCGGCTCGCGCTTCTACAGACCTTATTAAAGGAGTTCTCCACGATTGCCGATTTTTCAGCGATAGTGACGGAAAAAGAGAAGGGCACTGCCGGAAGCTAGATAACCCGGCCTGATGGGAAATAATTGAATGGGAAATCATTGAGAAGAACAGTTTTCAGTCGTTTGTTCGCGGTTCTCATTTGCACGATGCCGGCGCTCAGATAGCGATTACAATTTTAAAAAGGACTCATATGGCAACTACAACTCTCCCTGAAGCGGAAGTGCAACCGGTAAGCAAGAGCGCAACTAAATACGTTTACTTCTTCGGCGGCAGCAAGGCCGATGGCAACGGCAAAATGAAGGACGAGCTCGGCGGCAAAGGTGCTGGCCTAGCCGAGATGACCAACGCCGGCCTTCCTGTTCCTCCCGGTTTTACCATTCAGACTGAAGCCTGCCGCGAGTACATGAGGCTTGGCCACGTCTCGGAAGAGGTGGACCGACAGATGGAAGAGGCGCTGGCGCATCTCGAAAAGTTGCAGGGGCAGAAACTGGGCACAGGCGAGAATCCGCTGCTCGTAAGCGTGCGCTCGGGTGCTAAGTTCTCCATGCCTGGCATGATGGACACCATTCTTAATCTAGGCCTGAACGATGAGAGTGTTGAGGCGCTAGCCCGGCGCAGCAACAACCCGCGCTTTGCGGCCGATTCTTATCGCCGACTCATTCAAATGTTCGGCAACGTTGTTCTCGAAATTCCTAAATCTGCCTTTGATGAAGTTTTCGACGCCAAGAAAAAAAAGAAGAAGGCTAAGCTCGACACCGATCTTGATGCCAAGGCGCTGAAGGAAGTCATCGAGGAGTACAAGAAGGTCGTCAAGAAGCATGCCAAGCGCGAGTTTCCGCAGGATCCGCACGAGCAGCTTGTCATGGCCCGCGATGCCGTATTCCGCTCCTGGCAGAACGAGCGGGCCAAGCACTATCGCCGCATCAATAACATTGACGACATGCTCGGAACCGCAGTCAACGTGCAGGCAATGGTGTTCGGCAACCTGGGCGAGACCAGCGGCACGGGCGTCGGCTTCACGCGTAATCCCGCCACCGGCGTGAAAGAGTTCTACGGCGAATTCCTGATGAACGCGCAGGGCGAGGATGTTGTAGCTGGCATCCGCACGCCGGTGCCGATCTCTGAACTTCAGAAGATAATGCCGCAGGTTTACGACCAGCTTCGGGAAATCACCACGCGCCTCGAAAAGCATTACCGTGACATGCAAGATTTCGAATTCACCATACAAGAAGGCAAGTTGTACATGCTGCAAACCCGCAACGGCAAGCGCACGGGGCTGGCGGCAGTGAAAGTTGCCCTTCAGATGGTTGAAGAGGGTTTGATCACGAAGGAAGAAGCCATTTTTAGGGTTGAACCGAACCAGCTTTACGACTTTCTGGTTCCGCGACTCGATGAAAAGAGCGGCAAAGTAGAAGTACTGGCAACCGGCTTACCGGCATCTCCGGGTGCGGCTGTCGGTCAGATCGTGTTCACTGCGGACGAGGCGGTAAAGAAAGCGGGGCACGATCGCAAGAACCCTGTGATCCTGGTACGCGCCGAAACCACGCCGGAAGACATTCACGGTATGGAAGTTGCGGTGGGGATTCTGACGTCTCGTGGCGGCATGACTAGCCACGCCGCTGTTGTCACGCGCGGCATGGGTAAGTGCTGCGTGGCTGGCGCGGGCGATATTCACGTAGACGAGAAGAAGCGCGAGATGCACGTTAAGGGGCAGGTGTTCAAAGAGGGCGACTGGCTTTCCCTCGATGGCACCACCGGCCGCGTAATCAAGGGGAAGCTCGGTACTTTGCCGCCGAAGGCCGACGATCCCGAACTGCTGCAGCTCATGGGTTGGGCTGAACCGTTTCGTAAGCTGCGCGTGCGTGCCAATGCTGATATCCCACGCGATGCGATCCAGGCTCGTGCTTTCGGAGCTGAAGGCATTGGCCTTTGCCGCACTGAGCATATGTTCTTCGAGAAAGACCGCATTCCGCATATGCAGGCGATGATTCTTACCGATAACGAGAAAGACCGCCGCGCTGCGTTAAAGAAGTTATTGCCGATGCAACGCTCGGACTTCATCGGCGTATTTCGCGCCATGGACGGCTTTCCGGTCACGATTCGAACCCTTGATCCCCCGCTGCACGAGTTTTTGCCACGCCGCGAGGAGTTGATGGTGGATATTGCCATCCTTCCTCACGCCGACGCGAAAGAGAAGAAGTCGCTCGTCGAGAAATACAGGCGTTTTGGCGCAAAGTCCGCGAGTGATCTCAAAAAAGTGATGCCTGGGCTGCTTCGCCGCGTTGAAGAGCTGCACGAGTTCAATCCGATGCTCGGCCATCGTGGCTGTCGGCTTGGTATCACCTATCCCGAGATCACCGAAATGCAGGTGCGTGCTATTTTCGAGGCGGCTGTGGCCGTGGCGAAGGATGGAGTCAAGGTATTTCCGGAGGTCATGATTCCGCTCACCGCCACATTAAAAGAGATGGCGAATCAGGCGGCAATCGTCAATCGCATAGCGCAGGAAGTCTTTACAGAGAAGGAACAGAAAGTTGATTACCTGGTCGGCACCATGATCGAGCTGCCCCGCGCCGCCTTAGTGGCCGACGAGATCGCGAAGGAGTCCCAGTTCTTCTCGTTCGGCACGAACGACCTTACGCAGACCACATTCGGATTCTCACGCGATGACGTCAACAAGATCCTGCCCACCTACCTTGCGGAAGGCATTCTCAAGCAGGATCCTTTTGCCGTGCTGGACCGCGAGGGCGTCGGCCAACTTGTGAAGATGGCGACAGAGCGAGGTCGCAAGACTCGCCCGGATCTCAAGGTCGGCATCTGCGGCGAGCACGGCGGCGATCCGAGCTCAGTCGAGTTCTGCCATCAGACCGGCTTGAACTACGTCTCCTGCTCACCCTTCCGAGTGCTGACAGCGCGTCTTGCTGCAGCCCAAGCGGCAGCTACCGACAAGCTAAAAGTCGAAGCCGGGAGAACCAAATAAACCGCAGAGGGCGCACAGGAACCCCGGGGGAATTCCTCTGTGAACCTCTGTGCCCCTCTGTGGTTACTGGACTTTCTGCAGCCGGGCAATCAGCTTCTGAGCCAGATTTTCCTCTGACTCTGACCATAGCAGCCGCGCGCTGGCGCCTGAGTTTTTCTCCACGGCGCCGGTGAACTCGACCAGCTTCTGTACGTTCGCGCGCACTTTCGCTTCCGCCTCGGCTGTAAGCTTTACCTGTTCTTGCAAAAACGGCGTGTCGATGCCAAAGTCAATCTGAATGTGCCCCTCCTGCTCGAACACGCCATCGTCGAACTCCAAACCATGCACAAGAAATTTTACTTGTGAAGCCTGAAGCGCCCACTGCTGAGTCGCCTCTGAGAAAGTCCACAAATCCCAATGCGCTTCGAACAAATACGCGTAATCCTCGTGCAGTAAATCGGCCGCGATCTGCACAGCTTCCTCGGGCAGAATGCCAACCCTGAATCGCTGCTCAAATATCGTGGGCTCGTTCCATGAAACTGGATACAGCGCAACATAGCTAATCCCGGGTTGCTGAGCCGAGAATGGGAATTGCCGCATCACAGCCAGAGTGCGGGGAAGCATATCCTCGACGTCGAAATCAGGGAACCAGAGGCTCAGGTAGAGGGGATCTGCCATGGGGAACTCGGCGGAAACCGTTTTTACAAGCTTCATTGTAATGCCGAGCCGGCGATACGCGGCTGAGACTCAGCGCGACACGGGCCGGAGGCGTCCCACGGGAGCTCCAAAATTCCACGCGGTTTCTGGCGGTTCACTCGATTGCTTTTCGTCTACAATTTGCGTGCCGCAATGTTTGCCACCACCAAAACCATCTTCCACGTCGACATGGATGCCTTCTTCGTCTCCGTGGAAGAGCTCTACGATCCTTCTCTGAAAGGGAAGGCAGTAGTAGTCGGAGGCCAGCGCCACGAGCGTGGAGTAGTCTCGGCTGCATCGTATGAAGCGCGTAAATTTGGTGTGCATTCCGCTATGCCCCTGCGAACCGCAGCCAAGCTTTGCCCCAGCGCGATCTTCGTGGACGGTCATCCCGATCGTTATCGCGAGTATTCAGAAAAAGTCTATAAGGTTCTCGACTCGTTCTCCCCGCAAGTCGAAATGGCCTCAATTGATGAAGCCTATCTCGACATGACCGGAACTGAACGCCTCC
>DAIMDJ010000165.1:0-6267 GCA_036725905.1 Terriglobales bacterium | reverse complement strand
GCTGCCCCCGTGCCAGCTCCTGCCCCGGCTACGGTTCCGATCGCGGCGCCTTTTCCACCACCGGCAATTCCTCCGATAATCGCCCCAAGGACAGCCCCTCCGCCGATCTTCGTAGCGTTACTCTTGGTGTGGGACTCGCCTTTGATCACCAACGGCTCAACATGAACGGATTCCGCCACTGTGCCTGAACTGATGGTCACCAGAACAAGGTCCAATTCTCCGGGCTCGCTGAGCCGACCGGTGCGATGCACATCGGTGACGCGGCCCATCACGTCAGAGCCCTTGGGAAAGAGCACCTTATCGTTCACTTCGATAGGCTCATCCAGCGTCCCGTGAAAAGTATCGCCTACCTGAGCCTCTTCGCTGCTGAGCCTGTCAATGACGCGAACTCTGATAGTAGCGCCGACAGGTATCTCCAGGTTCTTTTGCGCCCAGATCAAAGTTGCGGGCAGGGCAATCGTCGTCAGCAGAATTGCGTGGATGAGAGTGCGGTGTCTGCGGCTCATAACCAATCCTCGTTTGTGCCCAGAAATCGAATTACAGCAAGTAGTGCCTTTCAATTTGGGATGCGAGTGTATCCCATTCGGCTGCTCAGGAATTTTACAAGCTTGATGCACTATGGATGACCTTCCATGAAGACCAAATAAGAACAAGCCCACAAAACCGCAGGAACGCTGGCGCGAGGGCGAGATGTCAGAATTATGTTGTATTCATCGGAGATGTCAATGGCCTCGATGAGCGATGCGGACGCCGCTGGCTCGACCAAGGCAAGATAGGACAAAAAAGCATGAATGTCATTTACCCCGTCATAATCCGGCGCGGCGAAAGATAACGTGGCGTTTTCCCTGGCGAAGTGCCATGCCAGCGATGCTGCCAGCCTGACTGCATTTTCATAGGCCGGTTCTGGCACGACTCCAGGGGATGGATTGTCGAACACGATTCGTAATTTGCGATCATCTTCACGGCTGAACTCGCGTACTTTGAGCGAACCTGATTTGGCGGTTGCTTTCCAGTCCACATGCCGAGCCGAGTCCTCGGGCATGTATTCGCGGATACGGTATAGATCAGATCCTCGTCCTCGAGTGAAGCTTTCGAACTCGCCGGTAATCAGCGGCAACACCTGAAAGAACTCATCGGGCGGCTCGACTGACGGATACACGACGATTTCGCGAGCTAGAGCAACGCGCCGCGTCTTCCGCAGAAAAGCGAAAGGAAAGCGGGTCGCCACTCCGAGCTTGTCCTGCTGATAACGTCCACGACGATCAAAACGTAATTCGAGTTCCGCGCTGAGTTCAGCCTTTGGTGGCACGTATGGGAAATAAGCTGAGCCTTGGAAGATTACTGGCGGAGCCAGAACCTTCGGCACACGCCGTAGCCGGCGATCGGGAATTTGCAACCACTGCCTCCCTGCTGGACGGCCGGGCGGGAACGAAAACTTCGCAGGCATCCATTGCCAGTGTTGTGTAGCCTTCTCCTTGTTGATGGCCAAGACACTGATTGAGAAGGCAGGCACCCAGCGCCGGCGGTTTCGCAAGAGAATAGCGCCGGAAAACGCAGTACCTGCGAAGACATGTTCCGGCAGCCGCAGTTCGACTTCCAGATCACGCAGCACAGCAGCGGATGCGATCCCAGAGATGAGAATCGCAGCCAGCATGGCAGCAACGATGATGTACAGCAGATTGTTCCCAGTGTTCAGGGCCGCGATTCCGATCAGCAACACCGCGAGCACGTAGATGATTCCCACCGCGGTTACGTCGTAATCAAAGGCATCGCGAACGCGCGAAGCAGCGACCCGACGGGCGAGGTACGGAACAGTCGTGAGACCCACAATGGTCGCCAGCAGCAACGCCATCGAAGCGAAAATCAACGTAGCCCAAAGATTGCCGGACTCACGCGAGACTGTGGAGAACATCGCAGCGCCGAAAGCCAGCGCCAACCCTGCGATCGCGAGCAGGAAACGCACCCACACTTCAGGGATTTGCAATTTCAACCAGCGGGGAAGCCGCTCCTCGGCAGAGGACACCTGCGCCGGTGCTATTCGGAGGCCGGGCATTTTTAGGAGTTTGCTGATATCAGATTAGCATTCATCACATGTCCGACTCGTGTGAAGCCGTGTGCTCGGGCTCTCGCAGCCCGAATCATTGCTTGACCGGTGTTTGCTTTGCCACTACCATCCTTCCCTGGTCGCTAATCATGGAATCCGTAATCGGGCAGACCGTCTCTCACTATGCCATCGCTCGCAAGCTTGGGAGCGGCGGCATGGGCGTGGTGTATGAAGCCGAGGACACGCGCCTCGGACGTCATGTTGCCCTGAAGTTCTTGCCACACGAATTAGCGCAGGACGCACACTCACTGGAACGCTTTCAGCGCGAAGCTCGCGCCGCCTCTGCTCTCAATCATCCCAACATCTGCACTGTCTACGCCATCGAGCAACATGAGCGGCAGCACTTTATCGTTATGGAGCTGCTGGAGGGGCAGTCGCTCGCACTGATGATCGGCCAGCATCCGCTCGAGATGGAACAACTGCTGACCCTCGCGATCCAGATTGCCGACGCTCTGGAATCGGCGCACACGAAGGGCATCGTGCACCGGGATATTAAACCGGCAAATATATTCGTTACTCCGCGAGGGCAAGTGAAGATTCTCGATTTCGGCTTGGCCAAAATTGAGGCTTTTCGGCCCAAGACCAACGTCGCCGGCGCTGTCTCACAGATGGAGACCATGGGTGAGCGGGAGGATCTCACTACTCCGGGCACAGCACTCGGGACTGTGTCATACATGTCGCCAGAGCAGACGCGCGGACAACTTACCGATTCCCGAACCGACTTGTTCTCACTGGGGACGGTTCTCTACCAGATGGCGACCGGGCTCCTTCCCTTTCAGGGCGATACTTCGGCGGTGGTTTACGAAGCCATTCTCAACCGCGACCCAGTTCCTATAACGCTGGTGAATCCAATCCTACCGCCTGCATTTGCTCGAATCGTGGAGAAGGCGCTCGAAAAGGACAGAAATCTGCGTTATCAGACCGCCACGGATCTCAAGACCGACCTGATCCGGCTCAAGCGTGACATTGATTCCGGTCACAAGCGTGCGGCTGATTCTGCAGAATCTCGGACGGGAGTCGGCAAAGCAAGCGCGAAATCCGTAGCCGTTCTCTATTTCGAGAACCTCAGCAGGGCGCAGGAAGACGAATACTTTCGCGACGGCATCACGGAAGACATTATTACCGAACTTTCCAAGATCAGGGGCTTGAACATCTTCTCGCGCCCTACTGTGCTCACGTACCGGGACAAGCAGGTGACCCCCGCACAAATTGGGCAACAACTGAGAGCGGCTTACGTCTTGGCAGGCAGCCTGCGCCGCTCCGGCAGCCGCCTGCGCATCAATACGCAATTGGTGGACACCAGCACCGATTTTCCGATCTGGTCCGAGCGCTATGATCGCGAGATGAAAGATGTTTTCGAGGTGCAGGACGAGATCGCCAGCAAGATCGCCCAGGCACTGCGGATCACGTTGTCCCCGCAGGAACAGGAAGCCATCGCGGCGAAACCAACCGAAAATCTCCAGGCCTACGACCTCTACCTGCGTGGCAAGAGCTACGCCCGCCGTCTGCAACGGCAGGATCTGGAATTCGCGCTCCAGATGTTCGAGAACGCAGTCATTTTGGATCCGAATTTCGCTCTGGCTTATGCCGCTATCGCCAATGTTTGCGCCCAGAATCATTACAATTACGGGCGCGACCCCGTTTGGATGGAACGCGCCATGAAGGCGTCGCAAACTGCCGTTGTTCTGCGCCCCGATTTGCCCGAGGTACAGGTTGCCCAGGCTTGGATCCTTTACGCGAATAACAAATACGATGAAGCTGTGGCGGTTGTTCAGAAAGCGATCGACCGCAAGCGCGATTGCGAGGGAGCGTACTACATACTGGGCCGCACATTGTTCTCTTCCGGGCGCTACCAGGAAGCGGCAAACATTGCCGATGCCGCAGTTGAGGCGAGTGGCGAGGACTACAACATCTATGTTCCGATCATGAACGCTCTCGGAGCATTGGGCAAGGAAGAAGCCCTTCGCAATATCCGACAGCGGCGTGTCTCCGCGCTGGAACGACATCTGCATCAGGTGCCCGAAGACGCTCGCGCACGCATACTTCTGGCGGGAGATTATGCGGAGATGAATCGACTGGAGGAGGCGGTTCGCGAAACAAATCTGGCCATCACGCTCCGTCCAAACGAAGCCACAGTCCTGTATAACGCGGCGTGCAACTTCTGCCTAATGAAACGCAAGCCGGAGGCCGTGGAAGCCCTTCGCAAGGCCTGGGATGCTGGTTTCAGGGACCCGGATTGGGCGCGACGCGATCCCGACCTCGCCCTTCTGCACGGTGATCCTGAATTCGAACGACTTTATCCTGAAAAAACGGCATCCACTAACACCTTAGCAGCGACTCACAACCTTACTGTATCGTAGTGACTCTTTCGCGACCTGCGTCTATCTGAGGCCCTTCCCCCGCTGGTAATCCGTGTCGTCGGGGCACTCTGAAATGTGTAGATGTGCTTAAGATCGATCTGCCGCCCGTCGGCGGCGCCTCCACCACAAGATGGCTAGCAAGACGCAAATTGCAATGACTACCGCAACATTGGCATCACCCAAAATCTCTACCAGTTCGTCCCAGTGCTTTCCGAAGAAAAATCCAGCGCTTGAGATGACCGTAACCCACACGGCAGCGCCCAGAAAATTAAAGATCGCGAACTTGCGCCAATCCATGCGCAGCACGCCCGCCAATGGCCCGGCGATAACTCGCATTCCAGTAATGAAGCGCGAGACGAAGATTGTCGCCGCACCGTAGCGCTGAAACAAATCCTCGCCGCGAGCGATTGTTGCCGGGCGAATGTGCAGAGTTCTTCGATAACGCTCCAGCAAGCGCCGGCCGCCGTAAGCGCCGATCGCGAATCCGAGATTATCGCCCACCGTGGCGGCACAAATTCCAATCAGAATGATGTAAGGAAGCCTGAGACGATGTTCCGAGTAAGCCAGGAAACTGGCCAAGAGCAACACGGTTTCTCCGGGCACCGGCAGCCCTGCGTTCTCCAGCAAGAGGGCACCGGCCACGGCTCCATAGCCATAGTGCGCGAGCAAACTGCGGAGCAGATCAACAATATGCTGTGCCATTCAGAGGTTTCCTGGCGTCCCCGGCTCAAGAAATTCGATCACAGCGTTGTTGAACTGGTCTGGGACTTCCTCATAAGGCAAGTGGCCGACGCCCTCAAACATTACCAGACGGCAGTTCTCGAAGTTCTCGCGCAGGCGAGTAGCGGACAAAGGATCTACGGCGGCATCCATACTGCCCCAAATAAGCAGCGTAGGAATATGAGCAATGCGCGGCAACATGGATTTCAATTGCCGCAGATCCCGGGTCCACGAGCGCAAGACTGATATGCCGGAATCGAAGGCTCCGGGGGTCACGAGGGGCGCGGAGTAGCCTTCCAGCGTGCCAGGTCGAATGCGAGCAGTATCTCCATAGAGCCGGCGGAGCACGAAGCTATACGCGATCTGAAGATGAGGCGCGGCGCACAGAAAAATCGGTGCGATCAAACGGCTGCTGAGAAGAGCGGCCATAGTTGTCCCGTGAGCGGACCAGGGATTTACCGGTGCGACCAAAATTAAATGCCGAATCCGTTCCGGCGCCAGCGCAGCGCCCATCATCGCCACCGCGCCGCCGTGTGAAGTTCCCAGCAGATCGCATTCGGCCATTCCCACTGCATCCAGGAAGCACAGCAGCCGCTCGGCATTGGCTCGCAGGCAACAGTCAAGTCCACGCGGCCGGTCGGAAAAGCCCACACCAAGCATATCCACTGCATGGACAGTGGCGTGGCGTGCCAGAGCCGGAATTGCGTAGCGCCAGGAGAAGGAATAACCCAGCAGTCCGTGCAGCAGCAGCAGCGGCGGACCCACGCCGTCGCGCAAATAGCGCATGCGCGCGCCGTCCAGGGTAATCCAATGATCTTGGATGGAGTATGAAGATTGCAGAACGTCGAGCCCTTCGCGATTTTTGCGCAGTTTTCTTTTGTAAGTCAGACAACTTTTGCTTCTGGATCGTCAATCTATATAAGTGATATCGCCTCTGTCGCTTCTGTGAAGGGGAGCTTTGCGGCTCCCCTATTTTTTAGCTAGTCTTTTTTAGCTAGCTGCTGCAGCATCGCGCGCTTTTTTGGCTTTGCCCAGCAGTTTCTTCAGCACTCGCACGCCCTTGTCCACATGCTTCTCCTGCAG
>DAIMDJ010000164.1:0-6340 GCA_036725905.1 Terriglobales bacterium | reverse complement strand
ATCATGACGACCTGGCCATGCCGAAGCTGCCGCCAGCGCCAGGCGGTACATGTGAATTGCCTGCTGATTCTTGTGTTGCTTTTCGTACAGTTGGCCAAGGTGGTCGCCAATGACGGGGTCTTGCAGCAGGTTCCAAGCCGCACTCAAATACTTCTCCACCTGATCCAATGTCCCCATTCGAAAATAAATCCAGCCTAGAGTATCCCAGTACATTCCGAGCCGGTGCGTGTGCTGCATGTCTTCGACCTGCAGGTCGTCACTCTTTAGCTGGCTCGACGCTTCTTCCTCTTCGCGCACTGCCTTCTGAGCGTATGCCAGGGCTTCGGGCAGTTTTTTGCCGGCCGCGGCCATCTCGTAGGCTATGTTGTTGCGCATCTCTGTACCGGGGTCGAGCTCGAGTGCTCTCGCATAGGCGGCTAGCGATTTTTCCTCGTCGCCGCCGTGAAGATAGGCCGCACCTAATTGATGTTGCAGATTTGCGCGGTCAGGTTTTATCTTGACGGCTGCCTCAATCTCTGATGCTGCCTCGGCGTAGCGCTTTTGTCGCATCAAAATGAGACCTAAATTGGAGTGCGCATCGATATCGTCAGAATTGAGCTTAATCAGATCTCGCCATGTCTTGTCAGCGTCTTTGTCACGCCGAGCCTCCATTTGGGCGTATCCCAGCATCTTGTAAGAAAGAGTTTGTTTAGGGTCGGCATCCACGGCCTTATGAAAAGCGTCCAAGGCTCCGTCAGTGTGGCGCATCGCCATTTCAAATCCCCCAAGCATTATCCACGCCCGAGTGAATTTCGGATCTTTGGCCACCGCCCGTCTCAGCAGGGCAATTGCGCTCTGCATTTCGCCGCGCGCCATGGCTTGCCTTGCCTCATTCTCGAATTGTGCCGCTTGATCGTCATCGCTAGCCGGTAAATTTCGGATTGCCGCAATCATCGCCGTCATCCCACCGGCTCCACTGCCTGTGTTGACCCCGACTGAAAGCTCGCCGGACGAAAGAACAATCATGCGGTTGTGATCGTCTTCTACAGTCTTTCGAAATTTCTTGTATTCATCATATTGCGCGATTGGAACTTCAGACTGGTTCACCTTGAAGACACGTTCGGCGATTAGCGAACCATCCTTGACGCGGTAGGAAGCGTGGTACTCGGCAAAGTCCGATTTCAGATCAATAGGCATAGGCAATTCCGGAGAATACCCTTTCGGAAGTTCGACCTTGGCCTCAAGATGCGTCTCTCCCCGAGGGCGCAGCCAAATCGGGGCGGTAGGCTTGGTTTCACTGTCAGACAGTGCCGGCAGAACGATGCCTGGTAGAGGAGCGTTGATTTGATGATTCTCCCAATCTGGGTAGTCCTTGCGATGATAGTGATATGCCAGGCGAAAGGGTTCGCTAGTGGCTTCCGGAGAGCTCGCGATGACCTCGCTTACCGTGCCTGCGAAGCCCAAGCCGTAAGAAATTCTCTGGGTAAGGTCCTTCCATTCCGACGCTGCAATTGTGCGGAAGGCCGCGCGAAAACCAACTTCTGTGTCATCTCCCTGCACCTTGTTTTCGATGCTGCCTTCCAGAGTGCCATCATCGTTCAACTTCGCCGCAATCTGGAACGACTGAACCGCCGAGGACAGCGGCTCAGCAGGAGTCGTCACCAGTACCGGCGGCTTATCATCGGCAATCACCAATGCCTGCTTGCCGCGCAAAGGAGTGAGTAGATATGCAAACGGTGACACTTCGGGAGTAGTGTCAAGCCAAATCGAAGTACTGCCGCGCGGCAGAAAATCAATCACATGGTCGAACTGTGCAGGCGAGGGGATATCCGGATCAATGCTGCGACTTGAACTTATTAGAGCGGGATAACTCTTTATGCCCACAGCATCGAGCAGAGCAGAGAACAAGGTGTGCTTATCCTTGCAATCGCCGTATCCGTTGCTGAGGACCTCAGAGGCTGCATGGGGCTGATATCGTCCAATGCCCAACGCAATTCCGATATAGTGGAATCTCATGCTCACGTAATCGTAAATAGCGTGAATTTTGGCTTCATCGTCGGAGGCGGATTTCGTAAGCTCGGCAGCCTTGGCCCGGATTTCCGGGGTTGGTTTGACCCGATCTTTTTGCAAGCCGTCATACCAGCGCCCCACTTCCTCCCAGGAACCGAAGCTGCTGATCTGAACGTCGGGTGGAGGAAGCCGTCCTCGTACTCGCTCCTGCAGCTTTTCCAGCTTCTCGTCCTCCTTAGGTTTGTTTTCGAGATTGGCGTGAGCCCACGTATAAATGCGGCGAGTGCCCTCGTCGGAAATCGACGGTTGAACGTCGACGCTCTTATACTTAATAGCGCGAGCCCGCGGGACGCTTACTTCGAGCTTTTCGTCCAGCGCGATACCTTCGCGCACAAAATTGTATTCGCTCCAGAATTGCCCTGGCGCCAGCGGCTTTTGCAGTTGCGAGCGAAATTGGTATTCGAGCACGTCACCCGGGCTAAGCCCTTTCACTGCGATATGTTTTTCCCGAAGATCACTGTAGAACGGCGCCTGACGCGTGATCTCTGAAGCCATGTCCTGAATATTCTCAGGCGGAGTAGTAACGATAGTGCCATCAGGTTTGCGCACGCGCACGTATGGAATTTCAAGGCCTTCGACCAAGCTCTGATACGAAACCGTTAGCACCCCCAGCCGCTGCACCCCAGCCTCAGACTGAATACGCACTCTGACGGTGGTTTCACGGATTCCAGTGCCGTCGTTTTCAAAATCGATTTTCGTTTTGATCTGCTCAAAAACAACGGCTTCTTGTGAGTGACCGACGTTCGTAGCGGGTTGAGCCGAAGTTTGGCCCTGTAAGTTTGACCAGGAAAATGTGAATAAGACGAAGCAGGCGCAAATCAACTTCAACATAAATCGCGATATGTACCTTTTCCGCAACTAAAAAGCAAGCAATTAACGCGGGGCCTAACTCGATTTGCTACCCTTTCGGCATGGCTGGCACAAGCGAGGGCAGGTTTTCCAGGCGTACCGGCTGGAAGCTGACTCCCAACCGCCTCACCGAAGCGTTACTCGAGGTGCGTGCTGCGGGCAGGGAAGTACTGGACCTTACTGTCTCGAATCCCACACGCGCTGGAATCCAGTACGATGCCGATTCCATTCTGAAATCCCTTGCCGATCCTGCCGCTCTTGATTACGATCCTCAACCAAAAGGCCTGCGCTGCGCGCGCGAGGCTGTGGCAGAGTATTACTCATGTGGCGCGGACACTCCTGTCCGCGAAGTAGATCCGGAGTCCCTGGTGCTGACCACCAGCACGAGTGAGGGATATTCATACATCTTTCGGCTGTTAGCGAATCCAGGGGACGAGGTGCTCGTGCCAAAACCGAGCTATCCTCTCTTTGATTTTCTAGCCGGTTTGCAAGACGTGAAGCTGCAGCCGTATCCGCTAATCTACGATCACGGCTGGCAGATTGATCTGCACGCTCTTGAGAGAGCTATCAACAAACGTACTCGCGCCGTAATCGTCGTGCATCCCAACAATCCAACCGGCTCTTATGTCACGGATGCGGAACGCAGTGCATTGAATACGTTTTGCCGCGAGCACCGGCTGGCTTTGATGGTCGATGAAGTTTTTCTGGATTATGCGCATGACGGCATCCCGCGAAGCACATTTGCGGACAATCAGGATGCGCTGACGTTTACGCTGAGTGGACTCTCGAAGATTGCCGGCTTGCCGCAGATGAAGCTGGGATGGATTGCAGTAAGCGGGCCAGAGAAGGAAGTCTCTGCGGCGATGCAGCGGCTGGACGTGATCGCTGACACCTATCTATCTTTGAATGCACCGGTGCAATTGGCGGCGGCTACATTGCTGGAGCAGAGAAAGAACATCCAGCCACAGTTGACGCACCGTGTGCACGCGAACTTGGCGGAACTCGACCGTCAACTATCCCAACAACAGGTGTGCGCGCGGCTCGCGATCGAAGGCGGTTGGTATGCGGTGTTGCGCGTTCCGGCGACGCAATCAGACGAGGACTTAGCCGTGGCGATTGTTCGTGACGCATGGGTGTTGGTCCATCCGGGGCATTTCTACGATTTTCCCACGGATGGTTTCTTGGTCTTGAGCTTGATCACTCAGCCACAGGAATTTTGCGAAGGAGTGCGGCGGGTTTTGAAGTTCCTCGGTTCGTAGGTAGCTTATTTTGCTACCAAGAATGGATTACTCTGGCGCTCATCACCGATTGTAGTGAGGGGGCCATGGCCCGGAATCACGACCGTGTCGTCAGGTAATTCCAGAACTTTGTCGTGCAAGGAACGGATGATCTTCTCAAACGAGCCGCCGGGAAGATCAGTCCGGCCAATGCTTCCCGCGAAGAGCGTGTCTCCTGCGATGAGTTTTTTTTCGGCAGGGAAGTAGAGACAGATGCTGCCTTCGGTGTGCCCAGGCGTGTGAATGACGTCAGCACTTAGCGAGCCAGTCTTTATGGAGTCAGCCTGCGCCACGCTGTGGTCTATTTCCACTTTGCCGGGCGGCGCGACGCCGATCCATGCCGCTTGAGCATCCAGCATTTTCAGCAACGCGTAGTCATTTTGGTTAAGGAGAATGGCAGCGCCAGTCGCAGCCCGCAGCTTCATCGCGCCGCCCACATGATCGATGTGCGCGTGAGTAACGACGATCTGCTTAATTTGCAAATTGTGTTTACGCACAATAGACACAACGTCTTCGATATTGTCGCCGGGATCAATTACCAACCCTTCGCGCGTCGATTCATCTCCGATGACCGAGCAGTTGCACTGTAGCGGACCAACGGGAAGGATTTCGTGAATCATAGCTCAATGGTTGGGCAGTAGCCGTTCGCGGCTAGCCGTTCTCCACTCTTGGGCTGTTGTTGCCAGCCAGCGACGACGACTATTTTTGCGGTTGCTGCGCCGGGCTGGCTGGTTGAGCCGGACGGTTCGCCGGCTGCGACTTGGGCTGGGAGCTTTGCACGCCTTGCAACACTGATTTCGGTCCTGAGCGGCGCGATGCGTACACCGACAAAGTGATCGAAGTCACCATGAAGATGATGGCGGACCATGTCGTGGCTCTGGAGAGCGCCGTGGCCGCGCCCCGTGGGCCGAAAGCTGTCTGGCTACCCATTCCGCCGAATGCGGCGGCGATATCTCCGCTCTTTCCACTTTGCAGCAACACAACAATAATCAGAAAGAAACAAACAAAGATGTGAATTAGCGTGATTAAGATGATCATTTTTCGATTTCCTGTGGTCAATTGCCAATCGGCAAACTGGCAATCGTCAGCAAATTTCGACTCAATTAATTAGATGATGGCGATGGTGCGGAAGGGGGGATTTGAACCCCCACGCCTTTCGGCGCCACCCCCTCAAGATGGTGTGTCTGCCAGTTCCACCACTTCCGCACAGGGGCGCAATTTCCTACGTAGAGGCTGTCTGAATTATAGCAAACAGCGTTTTCGCCGAATACCCGATAGACGCACACGAATAGTGAAGTGAAGACAATTTTCGGTAGTGGGCTACTTTGAATTAGGACCATTCTTCCAACTGCCTTTTATCAAAGTAGCCCACTACCCAATTTTCTGTGGCAGCCAGTCCGTTTGGTTACCACAGAAGCGAGGAGCACAAATATGCCAAAGATCATCGTGGCGTAAACTGGCTAAGATCGTAAATCCCAAGCTGCTTCTCTATTTCCTCCACACGCGGCACCATGCCTTCAAACCCCTCCTTGCCGAAGAGTTGATGCTCTCTCTTCTCGAAGTCCTCCCCCAGCGCGTCATATTCATTGCGAGAAACGATCTTGTGCAACGCCGGAAAGAGAACAGTATCCTCTCTTGCTTCATGCGGCGCATACATCCGGACAAACTGATGCAGGGCGGTTGCGAGCTTCTGTTTATCGCCACTCGATTTGAGACCACTTCCGGATGAAGCTAAAATCTGCTCGGTAACCCGTCTACCCGCTTCGTGCTGTTGTTGAAGCACGTTGACCAGGTGCACAAGCAGGTTGTGTTTGCGGAAGCGCGGAAAGAGGTAATCTTCTTCCAGCTTCTCGTGATACTGCTCGATGAATGAACGAATGATCTTGGCGGAATTCGTCACCGCATCGGGAGGGAATTCTTTCTGCTGGGCGATCCTCGCATCAACCTCGTCGTAAATGAGCAGGATTCGTTTCAGCAGACCGTGCTCGCGCATCAGATCCTCAGTAGGAGTGACCTCTTCGTCGCCTTCTTCTGCTCCCTGTTTTTTTTGACCCAGCAGAACGGCAGGCATACGTAGAGCAACGCCCCCCAGTGGAGCAATCCACAACATGGAGCGACGTGATCTGTCAACTTCCTCTTTCATGAATGCTCTCCTTCCCCAGCTT
>DAIMDJ010000163.1:0-6423 GCA_036725905.1 Terriglobales bacterium | reverse complement strand
ATTGCACGCGGCCTGAACCAGCGCGTCGGTGGAGACGTGATTGAATCGGTGTGGCTGGGGTCGAAGCCGGAGCCGCTGAAATCGTCGCCCCAGGAGATCGTCGCAACGCTGGAGTCCACGCGAATTGCGACCGTGCGGAGGGTCGGGAAACATATTGTTTTTGATCTAGAAGTCAATGGCGTTCCTGGAGGGCGCCATGCGAAGAAGAAAATGACTGCGGGCGGGGGCGCGCGCACCACACAACCGAGTGGACAATGGATTGTTCATCTTGGGATGACGGGCCGTGTGCTGGTTTGCAAGCCGGAGGATGAAGTCGAAAAGCACACACACGCGATCGTGAAGCTCGCTTCGGGAAGGGAGTTGCGATTCGTCGATCCCCGGCGCTTTGGGCGGTTGAGTGTGGCACATGGGTTCGAGGCAGCGGGATCGGAGCCGCTGCAAGTTGAATTGGAACGATTTGTGCGGCTGTTTCGCGGCCGTAAGACGCCGATTAAAAGTGCGCTGCTAAATCAAAAATTGCTGAGTGGCGTGGGGAACATTTATGCGGATGAATCGCTGTTTCGGGCGCGAATCCGGCCTCGGCGGCGCGCGGCCTCGCTCAGCCGGAAGGATCTTCGACGGCTCTACCTTGCCGTGCGTGAAGTCCTGACGGAGGCGATCGAGCTTGGCGGTTCTTCCGTCTCAGACTACGTGGATGCTGATGGCGAAGAAGGATTTTTCCAATTGCAACACAGAGTTTATGGACGAGAAGGCGAACCTTGCTTAGTGTGTAAGACCGCGATCAAGCGTGTGGTAATTGCCGGACGCAGTAGCCATTACTGCCCAAAATGCCAGAAATAGAATTTCCGATTTTTAATCTCCAATTCACAGACCAGGTGAGTGTTGCCTTGAGTGGCAAGGACAGGATTGTGTAAGGGCGTGCCTTCAGGCATGCCGATAAAATTAAGAAGCTTAGGGGATCGCGCCGATCCGGCGCAATATCCTCAGCGTTCGACGCGCAGCCGTCGACCCATTCCGGTACCGGTGAACAGGCTTTGTGAAGAAGCTCGAAGAAAGATTCCTCCCGGACTAAAGTCGCACGATTGGAAATTGGAAATCCCAGATGGTACCCTCGAAGCTTCCATTATGAGCAATTTCTCCATTGGAGTGGATCTCGGCGGCACGAATCTTCGCATCGCGGCGGTCGATGAACACGGGCAGTTGCTGGAAAAAATCACGTTGGGCACGAAAGTGGCACGCGGCAAGGATCATGTGATCCACGAGATGACCGGCGCCATCCAGCAACTCGCCGCCAAGCACGAAAATGCGGGCGCGCTGCAAGGGATGGGCGTTGGTGTCCCGGGAATCATAGACATTAAAACAGGAATGCTGCGCGAATCGCCAAATTTGCCGGGCTGGGCGAATTCGAATGTGCGGGAAGAGATCGAGGAGCGTTTAGGGACGCGAGTGATTCTAGAAAATGATGCCAATGCCGCCGCGCTTGGCGAGAAATGGCTGGGAGCCGCGCGAGATGTGGAAGATATGGCTATGCTCACGCTTGGCACCGGCGTGGGAGGCGGAATCGTGTTCGGCGGCCGCATTTTTCACGGCATGACGGGTATGGCCGGCGAATTTGGACACATCACGGTGGAACCGGAAGGCGTGCCTTGTCCGTGCGGGAATCGCGGCTGCCTTGAACAGTACGCCTCAGCAACCGCAGTCGTACGCATGGCGCGAGAAGCGATCAGTAGCAGGCGAGCCGGGGCGCTGGAGCGTGCGGCGAGTTCCGATCCGGAGTTCAGCGCCAAGGCAGTTTATAACCTGGCGATTCAAGGTGACGTGGAAGCAAAGCGAATTTTCGGACGAGTGGGACGCGCGTTGGGGATCGGCATCGCCGACCTGGTGAATGCGCTGAATCTTCCCATGTATGTGGTTGGCGGTGGCGTTTCGAGTGCGTGGGAGGCGTTCTCACCATTCATCTTTGAGGAGTTGCGGCAGCGGTCGATGGTGTACGCTGCCACAGCCCCGGCTACGCTGACAGACGGACATGGAGCCTCCGCTCAAGTCGAACCCGGAGGACCGACGAAGACCATCATCACGCGCGCGCTTTTGGGGAGCGATGCGGGATTATATGGCGCGGCGCGATTGCCAATGACTGGGAATTCGTAGCTGCTGGCTTTAGCTCGGCACGGGAGGCGGGCGAGACGCCCGCCTGGACAGCCGGCGGGACGCCGGCGCTACGATCGATACTGATCATTTCGCGGCAGCTTTCAATCGTGCGACCTCCTGCGCTGTCAGGCGGCGAAATTCGCCGGGATGCACATCCAACTGGAGCGAGCCATAGCGAACGCGCTTAATTTTCTCAACGTGGTGTCCGATCTCCTCGAACATATGCCTGATCTGGCGATTGCGTCCCTCGATTAGTGTGATTTCGTACCAGGGATTATTTGCTTCGCGGATCACACTAATTTTGGCGGGAGCCGTTTTCACCCGCTTACCGGTTTTGGATGGGATGAAAAGACCTTGACGGAGACGGGCGAGCTCTGCCTCCGAGGGCGTTCCAGCTATTTTCACAAGATAAGTTTTTGGGACATGCGAAGCCGCCTTCATCAAGCGATGAGCAAGATCACCGTCATTCGTGAGGAGGAGTAGACCCTCACTCGCGAAATCGAGGCGCCCCACGGGGTACACCCGTGCGCCTGAGCTACGAAGCAGATCCATGACGGTGGGCCGTCCTTCGGGATCGCTCAGTGTGGTGACGTATCCTTTGGGCTTGTTCATGAGCAGATAAACGTGGCGCTCAGGTCCTTTCAGCAGCTTGCCGTTTACCCGAATATGGTCGCGCTCAGGATCGGCCTTAGTGCCCAGCTCAGTAACGATTTGCCCATTCACTGACACCTGTCCGGCACTGATTAATTCTTCAGCTTTCCGGCGCGATGCAATTCCGGCGGCGGCGATAATTTTTTGCAGACGTTCAGCGGGCATGTGGTCGCGTGATGTAATAAGCACGGGCTGGTGTGTACGTTGGCGGTCTAGGCCGCAGGATTTTCGGGAGAATTGCTCGGCTCCGTTGCTACCTCGTGATCTTGCCCCGGCGGAACGGCTTCCTGCGCGGCATCCGCAGCCCGAGCTCCTTCTGGCTCTTGGGCAGTTTCTTCAACCGGCATGAGATCACTTTGGAAAGATTCCGCAACCAGCTTTTCGAATTCCTCCATGCTGGGGAGTTCGTTTACGTCTTTCAATCCAAAGCGCAGCAGAAATTCCTTTGTTGTCTTATAGAGAATCGGCCTTCCGACTACCGCCTTACGTCCGGCGGTGGTGATCAATTTCCGTTCGAGAAGAGTCGCGATCACGCCGCTTGAGTCTACGCCGCGAATTTCGCTGATTTCGGGAACCGTGACGGGTTGCTTATAGGCAATCACCGCCAAAGTTTCGAGAGCGGGGAGAGACAACCTAATCGGCGGCTTCAGGCTTTTCGCAAATGCGCGGACTACATCGTGCTGCTCGGGTTTGGTAGACATGCGGTATCCGCCAGCGACCTGGCGGATTTCAATGCCACGATCAGGGACACCGTAATCGGCGAAAAGTTCGTCCAAAGCAGCGCGGACGCGGGACCGCACGTCGGCGTCATCGCTGGCTCCGTCGGCGAGAAGCGAGTCCCTTACGAGTTGAACGATCTGATCCAGCGTGATCGGCGTTTCCGCCGCGTAGATGATAGCTTCGAGTTTGGGTTTAAGGCTCATGATTTACTTGGTTTTCCAGATTCCTCAGTTGTCAGTTCTCGGTTGCCAGTTCTCAGTTATTCGATGAGCACCGAATGCTCACCGCCAATCATCCCGCACCGCAGTCTGCTCCGCCATGATGGCTTCAAAACCTACGTGCTTGCGCAGCAGGATTTCGCCGAACAGGCGGTCCTGGCGTAACTGGATGGCCTGGAGCCGCACCAATTCCAGCAGCGCAAGAAACATGCATACCAACGCCTGACGCGAATCTACATTACGCAAAATTTGTTTGAGGCTGAGCGGACGATCTTCGAGCGCAAGCCGCCGCTGGAGGTATTCGATCATCTGGCCAACAGTAACCGTTTCTTCGTCTACCTGAATTAACGGGCGGGAGCGGGCGCGCTCGAGAATCTGCTGAAATGTCTTGACCAGGTCGATGACGTCAGCGGCGATCTCTGGATCGGTCCCCTCAGCATCCATGAATTCTTTAATTGCGGGGTTGTGGCGCACCGCGTCTTCAATTTGCTGCTTTTGCAGGAGCATTTGGGCTGCGGATTTGAACTTCTCGTGCTCGAGCAGGCGGTTGACCAGCTCGGAGCGCGGATCGTCTTCGGCGGCCGGAGCATCGGGATCGCGTGGCAGCAGCATCTTCGACTTGATGTGAATGAGCACTGCCGCCATGTAAATGAACTCGGCGGCAACGTTCACATCCAGCTCACGCAATTTCTCGACGTACGCGAGGTACTGGGCGGTGATTCTGGCGATGGGGATATCGTAAATATCGATATCCTGCTTACGTATTAGGTCGAGCAGCAGATCGAGCGGGCCTTCGTAGACGTCGCCAACACTCACTGCGAAGGGAAAATCGCTTTCTTGCTTTTTCTTCTGCTCGGGTTGCGCCAATGCGAGGACTGGCTGAGCGGGCGCCGAGCTCTCTGAAGAGACCTTTAATTCTTCGGCCATCTCACCTCACTTGGCGCTCTGTGCATTTCCCGGCGCTTCGTAGTCCAACGACATACCCATGGCTTCGCGCACTTCATCCATAGTGGCGCTTGCGACCTTGCGGGCCCGCGATGAGCCTGCCTCAAGAATATCCCAAGCCAGGCGGGGATTGTCCTCGTATTTTTTCCGGCGCTCCTGCATGGGATTAAGAATGCTAACCAGGGCATCGGCAGCCCAGCTCTTGCACTCGATGCACCCAATACCGGCCGAACGGCAGCCTTCGTCAACTTTGCCGATGGTCGCTCGGTCGCTGAAAATCTTGTGCAAATCGCCAACCGGACATACGTCTGGGTTGCCGGGATCGGTACGGCGCACGCGGGCAGGATCGGTCACCATGGTCTTGAGCTTTTGCCGGACCACTGGCTCAGGATCGGTGAGCAGGATGGTGTTTCCATACGATTTCGACATCTTGCGGCCGTCGGTTCCGGGAAGCTTGGCCGCGGGAGTTAAAAGCGGCTGTGGTTCGGGGAAAACATACGAGCGCCTGCCACCATAGAACATGTTGAAGCGGCGCGCGATTTCGCGGGTCAACTCAACATGCGGAACTTGATCTTCGCCAACCGGGACGAAATCGCCTTTGTAGATCAGGATATCGGCTGCTTGCAGCACCGGGTATCCGAGAAAACCGTACGTGCCGAGATCTTTTTCCGTGATGTTTTCACGCTGTTCTTTGTATGAGGGGACACGCTCCAGCCAGCCCAGCGGAACGATCATCGAGAACAGCAGGTGTAATTCCGCATGCTGCGGCACGTGCGATTGGATGAACATGGTGCAGCGCTCAGGATCGAGCCCCGCTGCTAGCCAATCGAGCAGCACATCGAGCGAGTTGGCTTTAATCTGTGACGTGTCGGCGTAATCGGTGGTCAACGCGTGCCAGTCGGCGACAAAGAAAAAGCACTCATATTGATCCTGCATGCGCACCCAGTTGTCGAGCGCGCCGACAAAATTTCCCAGGTGCAGCTTGCCAGTGGAGCGCATTCCGCTGAGCACGCGCTTACGTTGATTGGAGCGGGCTGTCAAAGTTTTATCAGGATTCTATCGAAGACGCCGATCACCGGAAAAATCAGCCGGCCCAGCAAACCTCCGCCGAAATACACCAGGATTAGCAATCCGATCCATCCCATCATGTCATAAGCGCGGCGCAAGGGTTCCGGCAGAAAATGGCGTAGAACATGACTGCCATCGAGCGGGGGGACTGGGATTAGATTGAAAATCCCAAGCACGATGTTGATCACCATCAAGTCATAAATGAAAAGGCAGAGCGGCATCAGCAGGGAATTGGTCTGCCCCGCGAGCGCTTCTAAATGGCTTGGATACACCACCGGGATAAAGTGGACGATTGCCCTTCCAAGTTGCGAGGTAAACGCGATGGCAGCGAGAGCGAACACGGCGGCGCAAACGACCACGAAGTTGCTGATCGGCCCTACAACAGAGGTGAGAATGTCATCTCGCACCGGATTGCGAAAATTTCGCGGATCGACCGGAGTCGGTTTAGCCCATCCCAGCACGGGAATTCCTGTGAACATAGCAATGAGGGGCAGGAGTATGGTTCCGAACGGGTCGATGTGCTTGATCGGATTCAGCGTGATGCGGCCCAGCATACGCGCGGTCGGGTCACCGCAGCGGTTCGCCATCCAGGCGTGTGCCGACTCATGCACGCTGATGGCGAACAGGAACACGATCAATTGAAACAGAATGTCAACATGCTGCAAGGTCATGC
>DAIMDJ010000162.1:0-6443 GCA_036725905.1 Terriglobales bacterium | reverse complement strand
CATCGCCGCAAAGAGCACGCGTCGAAAACTGCGACTCAGGGAAACCTCCCGCAGGATGGATGAGAATTGCGGACTGTCCTCAGTTTAAGGGCTTCCCCGCAGGCGGTCAATCATTGGTCAGCTCACTTGTTGTTCAACGGTGGGCGGCGCGAGCACGGTCGTAAATGCAGGGCTTCGAAGGCGATCGAGTTCGTGAAGTCCGACGTCCCGAAGTCTGAGGTCTGAAGGTCCGACGCCTGACGTCCTATCCCCTCACACTGATCTTCGAGAACGACAACACCGCCCTGCCGGAGGTCGGCCTGCCCATCGACGTGGCAGGACGGAAGGTAGTGAAGATGAGCATGTTCTTCACCTGCGGCAGCAACGATTTGGCCTCAGTCGGATTCGAGAGAATGCGGTAATCCTGCACCCGTCCATTCGAGTCCACATAGGCTTCAATTACCAGTGAATCGTCGCTGATGGAATCGAGCGCTGTGCCAAAAGCCGCTTGCTGCAATTGCGGAGCCGTGTAGAGCATGAGCGGAACATCGGGATTGTCGGCCTGCAAAGGCGCGAGGAATCCCATTAGAAGGATGAAAATCACCACCGCTGTAGCCAAACCCGCGGTGGCCGGGACCATGAAAGCATTCAGTGCATTTTCCAAGCGGACGAAAAAATTCTGGAGCAGCGGACGACGGGAATGTGCCGCTTCCTGGGAAACGGCAACCCGGAGTTTCAGCGCCAAGTCGGCCGGAGCTCTCCTGGAGCCAACCTTCGCCAGCAATTGCTGAGTCTGTTGCAGAGAAATGTATTCGCGCCGGCACAAAGCACAGAATTGCAGATGCTGACTAATTGCATGCATCTGCGTGCCGGTCACCGCGCCGTCCAAATAAGGCGAGAATAAAGATTTTGCCTGGGCACACGTCATGGCATCACCTCGATTCTCCTGCCACGCATAGAAACCCGGGAGTCTGCACTTGACGGTTCATCTTCTTCGGGGGCCTGCAAGCCGATCTGCGGTCCAATTTCGCGAACATAATCTGTCAATCGTTGGCGCAGCGCGTCCCTTCCGCGGGTCAGCCGGGATTTCACTGTTCCCAGCGACACTTCAGTGATCTCCGCAATCTCTTCGTAAGACATTTCCTCCAGGTCGCGCAAGATTACGGTGGTGCGGTAGGGTTCGGAGACGTTACGCAACTCTTCTTCGACGTGCGACCTGATCTCTTCATGCACCACATTTTCGAAAGGCGAGTCAGCGGGATCTATGAGGGCGTCTTCCAAAGCTGAGACGCCAGGATTGGGATCGCTCAGCGGCGGCTCCATCGAGGTCTCGCGTGCCTTGTGGCGGTACCACCAGCGGCGGCGGTTCGAAGCTTCATGCACCGCAATGCGGTAAATCCAGGTCTTCAGGCTGGATTGGCCGTGGAAGTGTTTCATTCCTCGGAAGACTTTCAGGAAGACTTCCTGTGTGGTATCGGCGGCATCAGCAGGATCGGAGACGATGCGGTATACCAGGCTGTAAATCGGTTGGTGAAATTGGCCGATCAGCCAGGCGTAGGCGTCCTCGGAGCCGGCCTTGAGTTCGGCAACGATCGCCGATTCCTGGCTCCGGATTGCTATCGCGCCTGCAAGATCGCCCAAGGTGGTTGCCCCCGCCATAACTCTCATGGCGTCACCCTCATTATAGTTTCTTTCCGGACCCGAAGCCCGCCCGAAAAGTAGCCTTCATTGCCCATAGCGAAGCCCCGCCTACTCTAGTTAGACTCCACGGAATCATCCTGAGTTCCAGAACATGGAACTCATCTGTTTTCACCGGATTGCGGCGCGTGGTTTGGAAGCCGTAGAGAACACAAAGAGTTACGGAGGAAAGGTGCGACTGCGGTTGAAGGATTACACAATTACAAAGCAGGGGCCGAAATTTCATGTGGCGGCTGCTACTGCTGCTTTGGTTGGGGCTGGGGCGTTGTGGTGGCTGGGTTTGGATTTGGCTTAGTAGCGGGTGCCTTTGTCGTCTTTTTCTTTACCGGCTTCTTTGCTGGTTCAGTGTCGTCCACTACGACTTTCTTCGGCGGCTGTGCATTGGCCGCTTGGGCATTCTGTAGCGCAGTACGAAGCCGACTCAGCTCGACTTCTTTCTCGCCGGACAAATTCTCAATGCGTTCCGCGAATGAGCGGCGTGAACGCTCGAGAGCGCTCAGGTCATTCTCTAAAGATTGAAATTCATCCTTCGGGCCGAAAGCTCCCGCCGATTCGACGACCGAATTAAAGACGTCGTATACCGCGTCCAGGTTGCGATACAGCTTGAATGTAGAAGTAAGGTTCTCGGGGGAATTTCGCAACTGACCAACAATTTCAGGAAGCGCCGATTGTAGGTTGCGCTCAAGCGATTGGACGTTCGATTGTGTCTGGCGCTTTGTACCACCATCGGCTTTCCACTTTTCGATCCGCAGCTTGGCCAAGTCAGCCTGCGCCGCTTGCGATGCCTGTTCGAGCTCCGAAAGCAGCATATTGAGTTGGCTAACGGATGCATATGGCACAGGTGCCGGCGATGCTTGCTGGCTGGCACCGCCGACTTGAGCGGTCGCTGGCGCAAACGTCAGCGCCAGAAAAACGCACGGGAGATACACAGAGTTTTTTTTCATCGAGGTGTTTAGAGATGCCGGAACAGGATACTAATTTTCGCCGTTTTAGCAAAATGCGCCGAAAGGAATAGATGGTGGCCTGCGGCTGTTGGGTTTGACTATCGCCTTCCGGTGGGTGAAAATTAGCTGGGGAAAATTTCTCCTTTCAACCAAGTGGGCCTGTGGCGCAGCTGGGAGCGCGCTTCCATGGCATGGAAGAGGTCGTCGGTTCGATCCCGACCAGGTCCACCAATTCTTTCGACTACTTGCAGATACTCTTTCGAGCTTGGCGCCGCATGGTGGCAGAACGCTTTGACAGAACCAGGCCGACTGTATCCGCCGGATTCCTTACTTCTACGACTTCGCGGCCGCTTATTTTCTAGCTCACCGCTCGGAGGGCGGAGTCAATGACAATATCCGACCGGGTGCTGTCAACGATGGCCTTCAACTGTGCCTGCTCCTCAGCCGGCACCTTGAATTTATCCAGCGTCTGCTGAAAATCGTCCATGAATGCTTCCCACTCCTGGCTCGTAATCTTCAAGTGCGCGTGCGAGTCCGCCATCGGCTTGCCGGTATATTTTTGTGGACCGCCGCTGGCCCAGCACACCATCTCGGTCACCAGGTACTTGAACCCGGCAGGCGGGACGCGATGGTGCGCCTCGTCAACTAGAGGATTCGCGTTCAGTCTCGGGTCTACCATGACTCGGTCGATCAAGTCGTCTACTACTGTAGCAATGCTGTAGACGCCGCCAAGTCTTTCGTACAGGGAGGGCTTTTCTGCTGAGGTCATTGTGGGAACTCCTTTGCGGGGGATTAGTTTACCAGAGTGGCCACGCACGTCGGGGGGCTGATCCAGTTCTGGATAGGGCCTGTTTCTCCAGAGTGCGACCTACGCACCGGCTGGCGATAGCCGCTCGACTGAGGCCCTCGCCGGAGCCAGCACGATCAGGGCTACACCGATGACAACGAGCACAGCCACTGCGATCAGCAGATCTCTGCATTCGCTCGCAATCTGGAATGCCAAGACCGCCATCACCGCGCCATGAGCAAAGCTCGACCAGGCTGTGAAGGCGATCAGGCTGCGATTGGCCGACGGATTACGCGCGGCTAACAGCAGGAAAACCCCGAGTGTGACATAGAGGCTAAGCATCATCGCGTCGCCTGGCGATTCGTTCCCTGGCCGCCATAGATACATCACGATGGGATAAACGCCAGCCAAAAAGAGCCATCCCACTAACACCAGCACAACCTTCAGCACCCGTTCTCGCCACATCGTGCCCTCCGGCCAAAAACTTAAATAGCGAAAAGTACATCCGCACACGCCGATCTCGCGGAAGACGGTTGAGGGGAGATGTTAGGTTGGACAGCAAAGAAGGTCAACCGCAGCACGGGGTGAAACGCGTGTACTGGCATCCAGCAACCTAACGGGCATGCTCCGAAAACCGACGGATGAGCATTCGAAGGTCAAGACCCGATGTTAATTTCCGCAGAGGAGTGACAGAGAAGGTGGGGCTTGGATTCAATTCAGACTCTGAGGTGTTCCCCTTGTTCCCCAATTTTCTGACGCAATCGCTCTGCAAAGCGTTTAAAATAAAGTCACGCGCCCTTAGCTCAGTTGGATAGAGCGTCTGGCTACGAAGAAGAAGTTAAATCTCATTAAGCCGTTGACTGACTTCGCTTTAGTAAAATCGAGCACTGAATCACATGTTCACAGATGTTCACAAACAGTGCAATCGAGACAGGACCGCTTGGACTCGCTGGTAGTGAACGTCGAATGAAAACTAAATGAACAGCAGATCATGATCTGAGGGCCGTGGTGGTCTCACTGGCGGGGATTTATTTCCTCTGGGCGATCCTTCTCAAACAGTACGCTAAACAGTCGATACGCCGTGATCGGAATGACCAAAAGGCAGCCCGCCATGCCAATCGCAAACATCCAGCTCAGAACATGAGCGATAATCTTGAACAATCCACGCCCCCGAACACATTGGGGGCATTCTACCAAGAACTCTAATGCTTCGATTGGCTGTGCCGGAAAACCTTTGCAGTTCGCCTGAGCTTCCGTTTGATCTGATCCTGCTCAGAACGGGCCAGCGCGGTCATTTCGCCGATGTGCGCTTCGGTCGTAACGCCGTGGGCAAGCACAGCCTCGCCTAGCTTCGTCCAGCGTTCTAGCAGGGAATCTTCGGCTTCATCGCTTAGGTGGTCACGGAAACTCTCGTCATGCGGATTCGTGAGATTCGATATTGGGGCGGGAGAGGGCACGACGCGGCGCTGGCAGCAACTATGCTAAAGAGAATGCCAGAAACTCGGCCTAAGGTTCGATACGGTGTGTACCGTATTTCCAGAGTACCCTCTAAAGCGAGCACAGAGGCACCTGCCAAATGAGGGACGGTGTTGTGGAACGTCTCCACGTTTGATGGAGTACGGAAAGGATACAGGATGGACTGTATCGAGCATTCCTGAAGCTAATTGCATCTTAGGTGGTGCAAGTTCAGGGTTGGTTTATGGTCCGCCGAAAGCCTTCCGAAGTGCCCAACGTTTTCAATTTCACATCCCTTCCTTTTTATGGCGGCCTCGATCCGCTAGGCAAAGATGCTGACAACGAGGTTCGCCGCTGGTTCAAACTCATTGCCGACATCGAACACAACCGGATGCCCACGGAAAATGAAATCTCACGCCAGACCCGCCTAGCACGCGCAGAGCAGGAAGGCATCAAGCGCCGAATTCGGCGCACCGCTGAGGTTTACAAAAAGCAGAGCACACCAAGGCAATAAAGTTCAACGCTAGAGCCGCTTGGCACGGCGTGCAGACAACTTCCGTTCAATCGTCCGGATCATCGAATCAATATCAGCGGGTTTAACAACATAATCGTCGATCTCGATATGTATGCCTTCCAGCGCCGTATCGAGTGCCGGGTACGCCGTCAGAATAACTACTACCGCATCGGGATTTGCCTGTCGCATGGCGTGCATTACCTCAAATCCATCCGCTTTTCTGTCGATGTTGAGATCACAGATGAGAACATCAAACTCATTCGTCTTGATCGCCTCAAGCGCTTCGGCAACGTTCGCGGCAACGTTAACTCGAAAGCCGTGTTCTTGAAGCAGCGGCGGCAGGGTCAGGCGGATGCTCGGTTCATCGTCTACGAAAAGCAGGCTTCGACTAATTTCTCGTTGCGGCGGAGGAGGTTCGCCCGGCTTTGAGGGAAGTCTGCGGCGCAGTTCGTTCTCTTGCTCAGCAAGAACCGCATTCAATTCTTCGATGAGGGCAAGGAGCTTCTCCGAGTCGTGCTCATTTGCTGCACGACGCGCCAGTTCTTTCCAATCCTTGCGCTCGCCTTTCGGTTGCATAAATTTCTGGTGGGCTTTTTGCTGGCCTGCCTCAATCCGTTTGAATCATCACTTCGGTTGCTTTGATGATCGCAGTAACGGTATCGCCCTGCGTCAGCTTCAGTTCTTCCGCACTGCGCCGGGTGATGACGCTCTCAATAACGTTCTCACCCACTCGGAGAACCACGTGAGCCATGACATTTCCCAAAACAAGTTGCTGAATAGTTCCACGGAGTTTGTTTCGTGCAGAGATTGGCATACGCAATTATAGGTTTTAGTCTCGCCTGCCTTGAACACAGAAGTTCATCCCATTTTGTATTCTGTTGTTGCGTCCAGCGGCCCAGCGGATAGTTATCCCCGGCTCGCCTGAAACTTCGATAGCTGCGGGCGGTTCCAGTCTGCAGACTATATCGAGCATTGAACGGGCATCCGCCAACTTGCGACGCTCTAGTTGCGTAACGTCTGGACTTGACTCTTGTTGAGCGATGGCCTGCTCTGCCGCCCCGATGCA
>DAIMDJ010000161.1:0-6484 GCA_036725905.1 Terriglobales bacterium | reverse complement strand
CGCACGATTCACCACGGCATCGATCTCTCTCAGTACCGCCTGACTGAGACCAAGCATCCGTACTTGAGTTTCATCGGCCGCATCGCTCCTATTAAGGGAACTCATCTGGCGATCGAAGTTGCAAAGCGCTCGGGGATACCGCTGAAGATCGCAGGCGACATCCAGCCCATGTACCGCGAATATTTCGAAGCCAAAATCAAGCCGCACCTGGACGGGAATTTTATCGAATACATTGGGC
The DNA here is from genome assembly GCA_036725905.1 of Terriglobales bacterium. GTDB lineage: Bacteria > Acidobacteriota > Terriglobia > Terriglobales > Acidobacteriaceae > QIAB01. The sequence goes on along the minus strand of DAIMDJ010000161.1, from coordinate 6,246 downwards.
TGGCAGACCTCAATGCCAAAAACGAGCTGCTCGGAAATTCCATGGCCATGCTGTTTCCGATTAAATGGAACGAACCGTTTGGCCTGGTGATGGTCGAAGCCATGGCCTGTGGCACACCGGTGTTGGCGCTGCCCGGCGGCTCTGTGCCGGAGATCGTGCGTGACGGAGTTTCCGGATACGTCTGCCGCTCCGTCTCGCAGCTCGCAAGACGCGTTAGCAACCTTCAAACTAACCCGATGAATCCTCGAGATCTCCGGCAATACGTGCAGGAGAATTTCTCTTTGGAGCGGATGGTGGCGGGCTATGCGGCGCTGTACGAGGAAGCTCAGGCCGGGCGACGCGCAAAGAAGATCGCCTAACCAACCCTTACTGCCCGCAGCTTAGCAGACGCGCGTTCCGGTTAGAGTAGTTACTGGTGTCCTGGCAGCGCGTCAGTCTTTTCGCGGTGTTGCGTAATATCCCGTGCGCGCCTGAATTTTATAGTCTTTGCTGTTGGCGTGGATTTCGACTTTGCGGAAGGTGCCGTCCAGGGCAGCGTTTGTCGGCGTATAGCCCACGTTGTACTGGCTGCGCAGCTCCTGCGCAACCTGGTCGAAGGCCTGTTTGAGTTTATCCATCTTGTTGCCTACCTCAATTACGCGACCGCCAGTTTCCTGCGTCAGCTTTTTCATTTGGCCTTCGCCAGAGTAGCCGCCAAAGCCATAGAAGCCGCGGTCGGCGCACAGCAGCACGTAGACGATGCTGTCGGATTTTTGCGCCGCTTCAACCGCGTCCTGGATCTTCAACTGGCTGCCCTGATCTTCGCCGTCGGTAAGAATAATCATGGCTTTGCGTCCAACCTGCTGCGCCAGTTCGTCGTGGGCGGCGAGGTAAATGGCATCGTAAAGCAATGTTCCGCGGGGAATCGTAGAAGACGGCACCGGCCCGCCGCCGAGTCCCGGAATAGTTCCTGCGCCGCCTCCAGTATTAATCTTTGCGCTATTCAGTGCTGTTTTCAGGGAGTGGACAGAACTCGTGAAGTCCTGTAGCAGGTCTACGTTTACGTCGAAGCTGATCACGAACGCGAGATCCTTCTCACGGAGGATCTGACTGAGGAAGTCGCCACCGACTTCTTTCTCCATATCGAGGACACGCTGCTGGCTGCCGCTCGCGTCAATCAGAATTCCCAGTGTCAACGGCAGATTGGATTCAGCCGCAAAGTACTTGATGGTCTGCGGTTTGCCATCTTCGGACACCTGAAAATCATTCTTCGTCAGATTCGGAATGAGCCCGCCCTTTTTGTCCTTTACGTTGAAAAATAGTTGGACAACGTTGACGTTAACTTTAACCGAGCTAATGGGCTGGTCCTCGCTCGGCTGACTCTGGTCCTGATCCGGAGAGGAGAGCTTGGGAAGGTCTTGCGCTAGCAAGGCTCCGGGGACAAAAAGGAATGAGAGAAGCAGCCGGGCAAACGCCGGAAAAATATGGGGTCTCAGCATATGAGATATTCTCTGGGGCTTTTTGTTAGTCTATTCCACAAGATTAGATGCACAAAATTTAAAGTCTCAGCATCCGAAATAGGGGAAGTTGCCGACGGGAGATGGCTGTGTTTCCAGTGATCTGCAGACGAGCGAGGGCTGGTTGGCTGGCAATACTGGCGTTCGCTCTGGTTCCCCTGACACTGGCGCAGCAACCTGAGCAGAAGCAAGAGATTCCGGACGCCCCTTCGACGGTGCATCCACCCCAGCCGTTCCCCAATGCTGCGCCCGAGAGCAAGCCTGCCCCGCCCAACCAAACACCCCCCGGCGAGGCAAATCCTGAAAACGCCCCAGCTCCGGCTGCCGAAGCGCCGCCACCACGTCCTCCGATGAATATCACGACCGTCCCTGAAGGAGGCGCAACACCGGGGCAAGGTGGAGCTACCGACGATCTTTACAAGATCGTAACCAACGTTAACCAGGTGCTGGTCCCGGTCATGGTGAAGGACGGTTCTGGCCGCCTGGTCAATGGACTCCTGCCCAGGGATTTTTCGGTTTATGAAGACGGGAAAAAGCAAAAGCTGAATTTCTTCACGACCGACCCTTTTGCGCTATCTGCAGCGGTGATCGTTGATACGGGTCTCCCCGACGTTGCTCTGGAAAAGGTCAAACAAACGTTTCCTGCGCTGGAAGGAGCGTTCAGCCAGTTTGATGAAGTCTCGATCTACACCTACAGCAGTGCCGTCTCAAAAGTGTCAGATTTCTCTGCCGCGGGCAAACAGCTGACGGCAACTTTGAACGAATTGAAGACGGTTAGCGGCCGCAACAACGGTCCGCCTGTAACTGGCGGGCCGTTAGGGCCGCAAGGGCCGACGGTGAACAATGTTCCCATCGACCCAAGCACGCCGCGTGTGATTACGCCGCCCAAAGAATCGCACGTGCTCAACGATGCCATCCTGGCGGCGGCGGTGGATTTGAGCAGGCGCGATCGGACGCGGCGGAAAGTGATTTTCATTATTAGCGACGGTCGTGAATCGCGCAGCATCGCCAGCTACAGCGATACGCTGAAAGTTCTGCTTTCCTACAACATCATGGTGTATGGGGTGGCTGTGGAAAGCTCAGCCGCACCGATCTATGGCCGTCTGCAAAGACTGCATCTCCCGAAGCTGGGCTACAGCGACATTCTTCCGAAATACGCCAGTGCTACCGGTGGCGAAGTCTTCAACGGCTTCTCGCGCCAGGCAATCGAAAGCACATACGCTCAGCTGATTGGCGACGCGCGAAATCAATACACCCTCGGATACGTGACCCGCGCCACCCCGAGCAGCGCGCACCGTGAAATCGAAGTCAAAGTGGCCAGACCTGATCTGACCGTGGTGGCGAAGGAAGGGTATTATCCGGTCGGGCTGGCAAGGTGAAAAAGTAGCCTTGCATTATTCCCATTTCGGCACAACATACGTAGGCCCAGACGTCCTCGTCTGGGCAGCCGGGCGAAGCACGGCGGTAGAATTCATTCGAATACGGTGCCGAAATCTTTTTACCGCCGCAATTTACCTCACCTTCAGCGCGACAACAAGCCACATTTCTTGACGTTCTGCACGCACCAACGGATGGATGTTGCCTGCCTGGGCGCGTTCTATCGTAATGGAGACGTGCATGCGAGCGAATCAGTGGACGGTCGAACTAAACGCTGTCGTGGTCATGCCCGATCACGTGCATATGGTCTTTGTTCCTAAAATCGACATGCAAAAACTAGAGATGTTCTCGCTCGCGCGAATAACAAAGGCGATCAAGGGCGCTTCTGCACATTTAATAAACCGTGAGCTGGGCAGGGCCGGACGAGTCTGGCAAGAAGAATCATTCGATCGGGTGTTGCGAATATCGGAAAAGCTGGACGAAAAATCGCGTATATTTTGAATAATCCTGTCAGGAAGGGACTGGCGCAATCACCAGAGGAATATCGCTGGTTGTGGGCAGCTCCGGTGGTAGGGTCGAGCTGCGCTCGGCTGGGCAGGTGAGGACACCTGCCCCTACACAAGCGCCGCTTCCTAGTAACCAGAGTAACCTGCCAGTGATGCTGCAGCGTGTGGTATAAAACCAGCAGCAACAAGCCAAAATCCTGATGCGGAAGCGTTCACAGGTGGACGTCTGCCGTGCGCGTTGAGGAACGTTTTGAGCTTTATCAACTTTGCTGCCCGAGAGATCAATTGCAAGATCGTCTACTACGGCGCCGGATTGGGCGGCAAGACGACAAATCTGCAGTACATCTATCAGAAAACGGCCGAGCAGCAGAAAGGCAAGATGATCTCGCTGGCCACCGAGACTGAGCGTACTTTGTTCTTCGACTTCCTTCCTCTGGATCTCGGCTCGGTCCGCGGCTTCAAGACTCGCATTCACCTCTATACGGTTCCGGGCCAGGTATTCTACGATGCTAGCCGCAAGTTGATTTTGCGCGGGGTGGATGGCATCGTTTTCGTGGCCGATTCGCAGGAAGAGCGCATGGACGCTAATGTCGAGGCGCTTGAAAATCTCATGGCGAACCTCAAGGAGCACGGCTACGACTTCAGAAAGATTCCGTACGTCCTGCAACTGAACAAACGAGACCTGCCAAACGTCCTGCCTGTTGATAATCTCGCCCAACAGCTCCGACGCAAGAACGAGCCGGTGCTGGAGGCTATTGCTTTCCAGGGCGGCGGGGTTTTTGAGACATTAAAAGAGATTGCACGGCAAGTGCTGGTTGAGTTGAAGCAGGGCGGATAAGATTATCGTTAGCTGATAACTCCTCGATGAAATAGCGGACGTCCTCGCCTTCCGTAAATGAATGAAGGACGAGTCTGCCGCGCGCCGTCCGACTTCCGGGAGCTCTACGAATTACCCGCCACCGTCCTCAGTTTCCCGGGCAAAAAATGATACGGCGGCCAGGGCCCGCTGACGGAGATTTCGCAATTCTTCAATTGCTTGGCGGCACTGCTGTAGCGATTTTGGTATTTCTCGACGGATTTCGACTCAATCAAGTGAGCAATATCGATCAGCATGCCGCTGGCATCCACCCGCTTGCAGCTAATCTCTTCCTCAAGCGGATTGAACATTTTATGTACTTGGACGGACAGGGCCCTTGCCTTGGTCTGGCGCTCGCGATCACGTGACGCCTTTTCCCTCAGCTTGATCAAATACTCCCCGCCCACTGTATCCGGCAGTATGACATTCTCCAGAGCCGCGCGTAATGACCCATCCCGCACCACCAGTTTGAGGTGCATCTCGGCTTTGCCTTTCAGGCGAGCCACGGACAGGCCAAAGGTCCGCCGATTGGCGCGGACCGCCTGCCGTAGAGCTTCCTCGGAATCGAAAATCGTTCCGAAACGAAAGGGCAGAACAGTTCCGCTGCGGAAGCACACGCTAACCACCCGCGCATGCTCCAAAACGTGCTTGTCGCCGAGCGGTGAGCCGTTGCGCTCGTACTCGCTTACAACTACGCTGAATTCTCCGCTGGGATAGCCAAGGACGGCGGCGCCGTTCACTCCTTGAATCCCTTCCAGCAGGAAAGGGCGCCGGGACCGCGTACCGTTGCTTAGGGTCTGTTGCTCAGTGATGCAATATGCGTACCACGCCATAGGGGCTCCTCCGGAACCGGGAACGAGGCGGACTGGTTCACCTCATACATTCTGTTGGCTTCTATGAACCTGTGGAAGAAAGGGCGGTACTGCGACGTGATTGAACGCTTACTGTCGCGTTCAATGTGCATCTTACATCCAGGCTCAGGGAAAATGCAACTTTTTCGTGGCAACAAGCATCAGGGAATGGTTTTTCGCCATCATGCCGCCGTTTTGCTTTTAAATTTGGCCGAGCCAGGCGGGTGTTCTGCCCACGCCCTGCAGGATGGTTTGCCATTGACCCACCGGCAGCTTAGGGTTACGCTTCCTGAGACACGGAAGCCTATGAACTCGCGCACGCTGCTCGGACTCGCCGCGATTCTTGGAGTATTTTCTATTTCTGCGCACGCCCAGGCCGCTGCGGAAGCTGCTCTCGCCCACGCCGCTTCCAGCGCATCCACGGTAAAGGCTGGGTCGATTCTGGGCCGGGCGTTAAACCAGGGGAGCAACCAGCTTGCCGGACGAATACAACAAGTTGCGCCGGCGCAGGTGCAAGCACACGGATCACAGGGAAGTAGGCAGTTGAGCGCTCAGGCGAATTCCGGCACTGTGCCCACCGGAGCTCCCGGCGGCAGTTCACTTATCGTCTCAGTAAAGGGAAGCGAGCCGGCGTGCGCCGCGTCGGCCCAAGCCGCGCAAGAAAAAACCACAGCGGGAACAGCGAATCCAAATTGCACCGGCAAGGCCGCGCCCAAAACGAAGTCTCAGACGCAGTACAAATCCGCTGTTACACTGTCATTCCCGAAATAACATGCCGCTTGCTCATCTTGCCATTGCAGCGTAACATTAGAGTGCGTAAGACCGAATCGGTTCATGAGCAGCTCTCGCCTAAACAGCTAGTCCCCTGCACAGTACCTCCGACTCCTTCAAACGTAGAAAAAATCGAAAGGTAGAACAGTACAAACATGGAAACAGGAACAGTAAAGTGGTTCAACGACGCCAAGGGCTACGGCTTTATTAGCCGTCAGACCGGCGAAGATGTATTCGTGCATTTTTCGGCAATCCAAGCGGGCGGCTTCCGCAGCCTGCAAGAAGGCCAGACAGTGCAGTTCGATGTCACCAAGGGACCGAAGGGCTGGCAGGCTGAGAACGTCCGGCCTGCGTAATTCCAACTTCGTGCGCAAGGGGGCGGCCAACGC
>DAIMDJ010000160.1:1589-6549 GCA_036725905.1 Terriglobales bacterium | reverse complement strand
CGCGCGGCGAAGATTTCAATGGCTTGCGCGCCCCCGCGGACGAGGCCATCGAGCAGCCCGGGATGAAGACGCTCTTTGAGATAAACGTGCGTCGAAATTGCGTTCAGCATTGCTATTCTCTTTCAGCAGAGTCGAGCTTAGCTCGACCGGACAGCCCCGGCTTCGCTCAGGGCAGGCTTGGGCGGCTGTCCCTACGTGATCTTCTTAAAATCCAACGGCCTTCCCATTATTTCTTATGTCGCTTGCGCCCAGCCGCTCGTTAGTCTTCGGATCAATGGCGATACACTCGCCGTCACTCCAATACGGCGACCACTCGCCGGATTCATCGATGCCGAACTCGATCTTGTGGCCCATTTCCCGGAGCATCTTTACTGTATCAGGAGAGAACCACTGTTCAACGCGCGATACATCCGGCAGCGATTGGTTGTGAAAGCGGGGAGCGTTCACTGCCTCTTGAATGTTCATGCCGTAATCAATCACGCCCATCAGAATATTTGCCACGGTTGTGATGATGCGTGGACCGCCGGGCGAGCCGAGAATCAAGAACGGCTTGCCATCTTTTAACATTATCGTGGGTGTCATCGCCGAAAGTGGGCGCTTGCCCGGACCGATTGCATTTGCCGGCCCCTGAATCAAACCGTAGATGTTAGGAACACCTGGCTTAGCGGCGAAGTCATCCATTTCATCATTGAGCAGGAAACCGAGGCCTTCGGCGGTTACGCGCGAGCCGAAGTCATCGTTCAAAGTGGTAGTAACGGAGACTGTATTTCCAGCGGGATCTACAACGGAGTAGTGGGTTGTGTGTACGGGTTCGTGGATTGCGGCTGCTTGCGGATACACGGCTGCGTACTGCTCAAGCTGGCTGAAAATTTGCGGGCGCTTCAGATCCTTACTTGCGCTTGCGTGGGCTGGATTAATCGACTCGCGCCAGGCCGCGGCATACCTCTTATCGATGAGCTGGGCGACCGGAATTTTCGAAAAATCCGGGTCGCCGAGAAATTCTGCACGATCAAAGAATGCGCGGCGGAAGGCCTCTAGCGTCAGGTGCACCGATTGCGCGGAGCGGTTGCCTAGTTTGGCCAGGTCGTAACCCTCGAGAATGTTGAGGATTTCGAGCAGCGCAATTCCGCCGGAAGATGGCGGCGGGGCGCTGATGATTTCGTATCCACGATACGTGCCGCGAATCGGCTTGCGCTCTTTCACTTCGTAGTGAGCAAGGTCTTCAGCAGTGATTAAGCCGCCGCCCTTCTGAATGGACGCGGCTAGTTCGCGCGCCATGGCACCGTGATAGAACTCGTCCGGATTGGCGGCGATGCGCTCCAGCGTTTGGGCCAATTCCGGCTGACGAAGGATTTCGCCCGGTTTGTAGTAATTCCCATTGCGCTGAAAGACGCGGCGCGATTCTGGGAAGCGGGACAAATACTTGTCATTTCGGAGATCTCTGGCATCCTCCCAAGCCAGGGCAAAACCCTCACGGGCCAACTTGATTGCAGGAGCGATAACCTGCTGCAGTGAGAGCTTGCCAAATTTTTGTTGCGCGTACGCCATACCCGCAACTGAGCCGGGCACGCCGATGGCTTTGTAACCAGCCACGCTCGCGTCTTCGATGACATTGCCCTGTGCATCGAGATACATGTTGGCCGTCGCCGCGGCTGGGGCCTTCTCACGATAGTCGATGAAGTGGACGTTGCCATCCGCGGTGCGGAGCAACATGAATCCGCCGCCACCCAGATTCCCAGCTGGTGGGTGAACCACGGCGAGCGCGAAACCGGTGGCGACAGAGGCATCCACTGCGTTCCCGCCGGCTTGCATGATCTCCACACCTGCGCGGGACGCCAACTCGTGCTGGCTGACAACCATTGCGTGGGGCGCATGCACGGAGTTGATGGGTGCGCCGAAAAGCGGCGGAGAAATCATCACGGCCGCAACTAGCAGCAAAATCATTAACTTGTAATGGGAGTGCATGGATTGTTGGACTGTGTGTGAGGGCGGTCTGACCCGTCCAAAGCTAGTGCAGCTCGTCTGCTCAAAGACTCGAAACAACGAGCTCCTGGGCAGACTCCCGAGGCTAGCTTAGGGTGCTCGGGAGAGTCAAATAAAACAGGAGCAAAGCCTCGGGTGGGCCTAGGCGGTCTGAATCAGAAATTGAGGTCTGTATTTCCAGCTACTGTGACCTGGCGCGTTTCGGCGGGCTTGCCCTCACGCCACACGGTCACGCTGTAATGCCCGTCGGGAATATCGCGCACGGTGTAATCACCGGCAGGCGTGGCGTACGCGTAATACGGTGTGGGCACCACGATGATATATCCAACCATCTCCGCATGCATATTGCACAGCAGAGGAACGACACCGGGCCGATCGAAGCGGAACTTGCGATTGTCGCCGGACGCCCAAGTGCCCAGGTTGTGTGCCAAGCTCTTGTCGCCAGAAATCGCTGGCCAGCGTACATTGTGCGCCACCGTGTCGCTGTTCTTGAACACCACCGTCGCGCCTTGCGGTATGACCAGGACCCTCGGTTCAAAGCTCTGGCCGTGCTGATCAATCTGATATGGGACAGTGGTCGCGGGGAAGGTCTTGCCAGCAATGCGATCCACATACACAACACCAGACTTCGTCATCGAAGAAACCTTCCCTTTCAGGGTGCCCGCGTTTGCTCCGGCCGTAACAACCGTGACGAGAATCAGTACGAGGAAAACGTTCCCCTTGACCATGACTAAACCTCCTAGAATGTCTTCAACATAGAGACATCTACTCTAAGCGGCCATGACTCAGATCACCGCGGTTTGTGATTTGGGTCACAGTAGAAAGGCAAAGCCGAATGGAATCTGCATTCATTTAGCAATTACCTGCAACGAAATTGCAGCGGCAGAAATCCAAAACCAACAGGAGATTGAAATGCAAAAACGGCAGCTTGGTAACTCAGACCTACAAATTACCCCGGTCGGGTATGGAGCGTGGGCGATTGGAGGCTCGGGCTGGCAATTTGCCTGGGGCTCGCAAAGCGATAACGACTCCATCGCAGCAATTCATCGCGCTCTCGAACTGGGAGTGAATTGGATCGACACGGCGGCTGTGTACGGCCTGGGGCATTCGGAAGAAGTAGTGGCACGAGCACTTAAAGAATGGAGTGGCCCGCGGCCTTACGTGTTTACCAAATGCGGCCTGCGCTGGGATGCCAAAGGTGAGGTTAGCAAAGTTCTGCGCTCTGACTCGATTCGCCGCGAAGTTGAAGATAGCCTGCGCCGTCTAAAGCTAGACGTAATAGATCTTTATCAGATTCATTGGCCACCCGACCCCGATTCGCCGGAACTGGAAGAAGGCTGGTCGACCATGGCAGATTTGAAGGGCGAAGGCAAAGTGCGTTGGATCGGCGTGTCAAATTTCGATGTCAAGCAAATCCGCCGCGCAAAAGCCATCGCGCCGGTTACGTCGGTGCAGCCGCCGTACTCGCTGATTCATCGCGAAGTAGAAGAGGACATTCTGCCCTACTGCCTGCGCGAAGGAATCGGAGTGATCGTTTATTCGCCGATGGCGTCAGGCCTGCTCACCGGCGCAATGACCCGCGAACGTGCGGCAAAGCTGCCGAAAGACGATTGGCGCAGCAGCCATCCGGATTTCCAGGAACCGCGCCTTTCGCGAACTCTTGAGTTGGTTGAAAAACTGCGCGAGATCGGGAATCGGCATGGGCGTTCGCCGGGAGAAGTCGCAATCGCGTGGACGCTGCGCAACCCCGCCGTGACCGGAGCGATTGTTGGCGCGCGGAACGCGCGTCAGGCGAATGGCGTGATGCGTGCGGGCGAGCTGCGGTTGAGCGATAAAGAAGTAAACGAGATTGAAGAAATAGCGGATGAGATTGCTGCGTGAACGGCATCGATTTCGTGAGTTTCCGATTCGTCGGTCTCCTAAATTAACCACGAAGGACACAAAGGAGCACGAAGGAAACAGGAATTACGGTTTCGTGTAACTTCGTGTCCTTTGTGGTTCGTGAAATGAGGACACCATCTTCGATACGGGTGTTCTCCGTCGCGATGATCACTGCTCGTAGCGAATAGTAGAATGGAGCCTCCCGCCGCAGTCATTCAAATGTCTTGACCAACGTTGCCTTGCTGTACGCCACTCGGAAGCCCATCCGTTCGTAATTGCGCTGCGAAGTACTGCCGCCTTGGGTCACAACTGCAGCCAAGTCCAAACCTGCTTCTTCTGCTGCCCGCAATCGAGCTTGCACCAGTGCGGATTGAATCCCGCGTCTACGGAATTCAGGCAAGGTCGCATCCCCGAACATCGCGAACACGTCATGGTCGGCTATGATCAGCCCGGCCGCGCTGGCAACCGGCTTCTCATCTGCCCATGCCAACAGCGTCACCACTCCCGGGTACTGGTACATAGGCCCAATCCAACGATGAAATTCCTCCGGCGGATTCCCTTCCGGAAAAAAGCTTCTGGAGCTAATGTCGGCGGCTACACCTGCCTGCCCGGAGTCGGTAGGCCGGATGTTGATGCCCTCGGGAATTTCGGGAGTTGGTTCGTTCGGTTGCAACCTCCGGTACAGTACGTTATTAAGCTCAGTCATGGAGTAGCAACGCTTTTTGAGCATTTCTATCAAGGTCGAATCGGTTAAAGGACAGACATCAACCTGCGCAGCCGCTCCACGGGAGCGGTAGAACTGCTCCAAACGATCGAGATCAGCAGAGGAAACTGGCCCATCTAAACCGAGCCCGACGGCGCGTCCAATCGGCGATCCAACTCCCGCGAACACCATGTGACCACCGCTGATTTCTTCTGCTGCGGCGCTTACCTCTGGATAGAGCTTCTGGTATAGCCTCGCGTGGTGCACCTGTGGCACCTCTTCCGTCGCTTCCAGGCGGCGAGCGAATGCCTTATCAACGAATTCCATGGGAGAAATCCTTTCTGGTTGAGCTATGACTTGTGAATGCGCACACGAACGGCGTGCGGCAGAGAA
>DAIMDJ010000160.1:0-1489 GCA_036725905.1 Terriglobales bacterium | reverse complement strand
TCCTGGACGTCCTGGCCGTCGATCGCGACGATTAGATCTCCTCCGGTCGTGATGGGGGTGTTGCCGAGGTAAGCGCGTTCGTTGCCGCCACGGAGGCCGGCGCGGTCGGCGGCGCCTCCGGGGACCACTTGCACGACCAGCAACCCATAGTCGGCCGGGAGGCCCATTTGATCGGCAAGCTCGGGAGTAATGGGAATAGTACGCACGCCGAGAGCGGGACGGCGCACGCGGCCTAAGGTAACAAGATCATTCAGCACCGCTTTTGCAGTGTTGATAGGGATCGCAAATCCGATCCCGGCGCTCTGCCCGACGGTCGAAGCAATGATGGTATTGATGCCAATTACTTCACCGTGCCAGTTGAGCAGCGGGCCGCCGGAATTGCCGGGGTTAATCGCAGCGTCGGTTTGGATAGCCTCGTCGATGGTCATGCCGTCCGGCTCCTGCACGGAACGAATTGAGCTGACGATGCCGCTGGTCAACGTCCCAGAAAGTCCAAAAGGATTGCCGATGGCATAGACCTTCTGCCCAACCTGCAAGTTCCGCGACTCGCCTAAGACCATTGGGGTCAAATCCGGCGCTTTGATCTGGATTATGGCTAGATCATGCGAACGGTCTGTGCCCACTATCGTGGCGCGGTACTTCTTACGATTATGCAGCGTCACTTCGACCTGGCGAGCGTCGGCGATAACGTGGTAATTCGTGAGAATGTGGCCTTCTTTATCAATGATGAAACCTGATCCCTGGCCCTCCTGGGGAACCAGACCGTAGAAGAAATCGAACGCCACCGCTTTGGACGTGATATTGACCACGGACCCAATATTTTTGCGATAGACGCTGATATTGTTTTGCTCTTCTTGGTCCGGCGTCTCGCCGCCGGCCGCCTCCGTTATTTCGAGTTTGCTCGGCCGTCCAAACCAATTGGTCGTGTGCGTTTGGCTGCGATGATAAGTCGTGAAATAGAAAAACGCGCCAGCGAGAACCACAGCGAGTAGAAGCGGACGTAAGAGTTTCATGATCAGGTCTCCGCTACTGGTTGGAGCCGCTAGTTTGGTCGGAAATAAGTTACCAGTTCTTCAGTTGCCAGTTCTCAGTTTGCAACCTCGGAGCAGTGTATGCCAAGTCAGGCCTGTTTGCTGGCTTCGGCAGTGAGGTTCGCGTATATAGCGCGAACTTGTTTAGAAGTTTCATCCAATGATCCGGAATTGTCGATCACATAATCGGCTGCTTTGACTTTGTCGGCATCGGAGAGTTGTGCAGACATTCGCCGGCTTACTTCCCGCCGCGCGGTCTCTTCGTCTATGTTCATGCGGTCCGCCCAGCGCTTAATTTTCTGCTCGGGCCGGCAGGTGACTACTACCAAGCGGTCAAAGTGCTTGGCCGCGCCCGCTTCCAGAATGAGCGCGGCTTCGACGATTGCAACCGCCTTCGGATCGCGCTTGCCGACTTCTTCCATCCATTGTTCCTGCCTCTCAATTACGGCGGGATGGAC
>DAIMDJ010000159.1:2125-6647 GCA_036725905.1 Terriglobales bacterium | reverse complement strand
ATACGAAGCACTCCTGCGCTGGATACATGTGCCCGTGTGGGTGCTCGTTATCTCGTTCGTGAGTTTCGTGCGGCTCTATCTCCATGCCGGACGACGCTGGCTCGCGTGGAGTATCTGCTGTCTGCGGACACTGGTTCTGATTCTCAATTTCGTTTTTACGCCGAATCTTAACTTCCGGCACATTACAAGCCTCCGCCAGTTTTCATGGGGTGGCGGTGAGATCATCTCGGTGCCGGTAGGCGTGGCGAATCCGTGGGGCCTGCTTAGTTCGGTCAGCTTACTGTTGCTGCTTATCTTTTTCGTCGATGCGACGATTACCGTGTGGCGTCGGGGCGACCGGCGACGCGCTTTAGTTGTTGGCGGCAGTATGATTTTCGGCGCGATTCTGGCATGGCACGTCCCACTCGTGATCTGGGGAATCATCGACATTCCGTTTTTCCTCTGTTTCACATACTCGGGAATTGTCGCGGCGATGGCCTATGAATTGAGCTACGATGTGCTCCACGCTGCACAACTCGCGCGGCAGTTGCAGGCGAGTGAAGCTGAGTTGCGCGAGACGGAGCAGCGCATGCAGCTGGCAGCCAGCGCTGCCGAACTTGGCATGTGGATGTGGGATATTGCGCGTAATGAAATTTGGATTACGGACAAAGGCCGCGCCCTCTTTGGCTTTGCACCGTCAGAGAAGCTCGACTTCGATCGCTTCCGAAGTGCGCTGCATCCTGAAGATCGTGAGTCGGTGCACCAGGCTGTAGAGAACTCTTTGCGCACTGGCGCAGAATATGAATCTGAGTACCGGGCGGTGTTACCGGACGGAGAGGTGCGCTGGATCGCTGGACGCGGTCACGTTGAGTTTAACGGCGACGGTCAACCGGTTCGAATGCGCGGCGCTTCAGTCGACATCACTAAGCGCAAGCAGGCCGAAGAGCTCGCGGCGCGTCAGCGCAATGAGATGGCGCATCTCTCGCGCGTAACGATGCTGGGCGAACTGTCTGGCTCGATTGCGCACGAGCTTAACCTGCCGCTCACTGCCATCCTCTGCAACGCGCAAGCTGCGCAGCGGATCCTCGCGAACGGCCAGGTCGATCGTACCGAATTGCGCGAAATTCTTAATGAAGTCATAAGCGAGAACAAACGTGCTTGCGAAGTCATTCGCCGCTTGCGCTTGTGGTTGAAAAAAGGCGAGGCGCGACAGGATTCTGTGCGTATCAACAAAGTTGTACAGGATGTTTTGAAACTGATCCATAGCGATCTTGTGAATCAAAAGGTCATCGTGAATTGTGAGCTCGCTCGGAATTTGCCTGCCGTCACCGGCGACCCAGTGCAACTCCAGCAGGTGTTAGTCAACCTCGTGGTCAATGCTTGTGACGCGATGGCTGATTGCAACACTCCGGAGCGCCGATTGCTCATTCGCACTGGAACCGGGAACGGAAACGGGAACGGCGCAGTACTGGTATCCGTTACAGACCGGGGCGGTAGTATTCCAGAGGAAAAAATGGAACAAATCTTCGAGCCTTTCTTTACTACGAAAGCCAAGGGAATGGGCCTCGGCCTTTCAGTCTGCCATAGCATCATTGCCGTGCATCGAGGGAAACTCTGGGCCACAAATAATGCTGATTGCGGCGCGACGTTCCACTTCAGCCTTCCTATAGGTATTCGAGGCACCGCGGTACCGATGAGTAGCAACGGACAACTTGATGACCACGCCTAGCCCCACCGTCTTTGTTGTGGACGATTACGCGCCGGTACGAAGATCCATCTCGCGCGTCTTACATGCGGCTGGTTTTGCTGTGGCCGCTTTTGCGTCCGCAGAGGAATTCCTGGCGCAATATGATCCGCGTATACTGGGCTGTCTCGTGCTCGATCTGGCTATGCCGACCCTCGACGGCCTCGAACTCCAAGACATTCTCGCCAAAGCAGGCAGTGTCCTGCCCATCATTTTTCTGACCGGTACCGCTGATATTCCAAAGAGCGTCCAGGCGATGAAACACGGCGCGAGCGATTTCCTCACCAAGCCTGTGAACGATGAAGACCTGCTTTCAGCCGTTCGTGTGGCCTTTGAGAAAAACCGCAGCGTGCGACAGCAGCAGACCGAACTGTCCGAAATCCTTGCGCGCCTGGCCACGCTCACACCGCGTGAGCGAGAAGTGCTCGAATATGTCGTAACTGGCAAATTGAACAAACAAATTGCCGGCGACCTCGGTACCGTCGAGCAGACGGTAAAAGTCCATCGCGCCCGGGTGATGCAGAAGATGAGGGTGCGATCCGTGGCTGAATTGGTTCGATTGACCCAGCGTTGCGGCATCAGCGCGAGGTAAGGGCTTGGGGACATGACCAGGTAGGGCCACTCACCTGAATGAACCGAGCGGGTGAACTGAGAAAAGGCCCGGTAATCAGACAACAGACTCAGCATGCCGCCCTCCTTACTGGCCTTTCCGCATTATACTAAGGTATAATAGACAGGCCGGCGCGCGCATCGCTACTCTCAGAGTTCTAATGCCGGACCAGAGTCAGGATTTGTCGCATTTCGGACCATCTCCCAAAGCTTGGCTCGGCAAATCTGGGCCACGAGTGATGAAAGGAAACAGACGAAGGCCGAAACAAAAACGGTCACATCCAACGACCACACCGTGGACTGGAGCGCGCTTCCGGTCACACGCCTACGCGCACATGACAATCACGCAGCGCTACCAAGCGTTGTTTAACTGGATTGCGTCATGACAGCAGAACGATGGCACACGATCATGCATGATGACGCGCGATTGACCGGGGCGGAGTGCAAGGCGGGCTGGCACTTCTGCCTCGAATACGACCTGTTCTTATGCAAGGTCGGCGAGATGCCGGCTGCGATTGCGCCAGCCTACACGTGCTCTAACGTCCACCGGCCTTCTCGTATTAAACTAAGGTTTATTAAACTATGGTCCTATATCACGGCCTGCCTTAAAGAGGCTATTCTCGGCACGATTCGAAATACAATCTGAGGAAAAAACAAATGAAAACTTTGGCAGCAAACTGCGAGCACTCACCGGTGCGGAGAGGCGGTTATTGAAACGCCGTGCTGATTCATGTTCCACCGCGCTAGGGTCAGTCCCCGTAAACCCTAGTCCCTCGCAGTTTGTTGCCCTGTTTCTTCGCGGCAACCACGGATAAGCCAACAGCCTCAACTGCAATCGGCTTTGCTGAGATTGTCAGCACCAGTACTTCGTGTGAGGTGGATTCTGCCTTCTTTGTTTTCTACATAGCAATCACCAATGATGTGAACAAGGGCCCAAATGACCCACGGGCTACAACGTTCATCGGCCTTGCCGTATTATATTAAAGTTTAATAGACCAAGGTCCCATAGACAGACTGGGCCCCCGCATTGCTATTCTTATCGGTTCCCAATGCCGCATCACATTCAGGATTTCTCCAATCCGTCGGGAGATTTCCGCAATCTTGACTCGGCAAACCCAAGAGGAAAACGAGCTTCTCGCGTTCCAGCTCCTGCCAACTCCACTGCCACGTCTAACAGTTCGCCCAAGGCCAATCGTGCAGCCTTAGGGAGATTGACCGGAGCCATCCCCCAAACGGTCGCCAATGAAAAGTTCGAATCCTCGGCGCTGCCTAACAGCAATGATCTGGCCGCACCAACTCAAATCGGTCCCGGTTCCTGAGCCATCCCTGTAATGGCGAAGCCGCCGGTTGATCGCGCGTCTCGCACCGCAACGCACTTCTGTCCGGGAAGCACAGCTTACTTAGAGAACAATGATGAAAGGAAATAACAGATGAAAACAAATATGAAGAAGATGACGAATCAAGCAGTAACAATAATCGGGCTGACAACAGTCTTAAGCGCACTTGCGCTAGGATCAGCGTTTGGACAATCAGCCAGCAAGGCCGGAACCAGTGCTGTTGTACGATCTGCTCCGAACAATGTCACAGTGTTTGCCACCGGATTAAACAATCCCCGCGGTCTGAAGTTTGGGCCAGATGGCAACCTTTATGTTGCGGAAGGGGGAATTGGCGGGGCGGACTCGACTGAAGGCTGTTGCGAACAGGTCATTCCTCCGGTTGGGCCGTACACAGGTAGCGTCACTGGCTCGCGCATCTCCAAGATCGATGCCAACGGCGTCCGCACGACGGCGGTGGACAATCTTCCCTCCAGCCAGACAAGTGCGACTACAGGCAACCTGACTAGCGGCGCAGCCGACATCGCCTTTATCGGAGAGACGCTTTACATCTTGCTCGCCGGCGCTGGCTGCTCACATGGTGTGTCGCAGGTGCCGGAGATGCCCAACGGCCTACTCCGGGTTAATGCAGACGGCACCACGGAACTGATTGCTAACCTAAGCGCCTTTGTGAAGGCTAATCCTGTCGCTCACCCCAACCCTGGCGATTTTGAACCCGATGGAACTTGGTATAGCATGATCGCGCTTGGTGACACTCTGTACGCCGTCGAACCAAACCACGGCGAGCTCGACAAAATTACGGCCTCGGGTCAGATCTCTCGAATCGCAGATATTTCTGCGAGCCAGGGCCACATCG
>DAIMDJ010000159.1:0-2025 GCA_036725905.1 Terriglobales bacterium | reverse complement strand
TCGCCATCGAGGGACTCACCACCGTCCTCGGTCTTCTTTTCGATGGAAGAGATCGCATGTACGTGTTGGAGACCAGCACGGCCCCCGGTGACCCCACGCCCTTTACTGGCAAAGTGATACGAGTGGATCGATCAGGCCATCAAACGGAGATCGCCTCGGGACTCTTCTTCCCCACCGGCATGACCTTGGGTCCAGATGGCGCGCTTTATGTCTCAAACGTTGGCTTTGGTCCGCCACCGGTTGGTCTGGGGGAGATTCTGAGAATCACAGTGCCGTAGCATACCAAAACAAGAAAAGGAAATTAACAAAGAACAAAAACAAGATCTATGAAGACACAATTAATAAAGACGACTGTTAGACGAGCCCCAGTGGCTCTGTTGGTTTCAGCGGGCTTGCTCCTGCTTATCGCAGGGACTCAGGGCGACCCGGGACGCCGCCTCGAGCGAGACACCCTGGTCGGGGGAAAACTAGAAGGAGCATGGAATGTGACGGTGAACGTTTGCAATAACGGTCCCACCCTGACGAGGCTTAACACCTTCATGTTCGGAGGCACGATGCAGGAATTCGCTGCTTTTGTCTCGCCTCCGCTGGCCGCGCCACGCGGTCCCGGCCACGGAGTTTGGGAGCATTCAACCGACGGACATTACTCTTACACTGTAAAGTTTTTCGTCTTTAATGCAGGCGGCACGCTTGCGGGATGGCGTATAGAGATGCGGGATGTGGTTGTGGACGTTTCAGGAAGCAGTTATACCGCCACCGGGACGTCTCAACTCTACGATGTCAATGGCAACCCGGTAGGGCCTCCCATCTGCGCCACTGAAACAGCGACGCGTTTTTGATAGAACCGGCGTGTTTCCCGCCTGCAAAACAGGTTTGGTCCGCCATCCCTTCAAACATTCCGCTCTTTTAAGCCCATCAACTCTCAACTATCAACCCTCAACTCGCACCCTCCATATTATACTAAAGTTTAATAGACCAAGGTCCCATAGCGCGACCTGCCTCAAGCAGACTATTCTCGCGGTTCTAATGCCGGACCAGAGTTCAGAATTTTTCCGATTCTGGAAAGATTTTTTCCAAACTTGGGCCGGCAAATTCTGGAGAAGGACGATGAAAGGAAGAAACACATGAAAACAATAACGAAATTTAATTATCCTCGGTTTCGTCACAGGCGGCATCCTTCAAATGAGACAAGGCTCACCTGCACCTGCCGGATTCAGTAAAATAGGAACCACTCAGTTTCAATACAGAGACCTGAATGGAAGGAATCAGGCTATTACCTTGGACGTTTATGAGAAGACCTAGCTGGATGCCTGGGTAAATTCGACCGCAAAAATCAAATGAAATGAGAACCCCGGGCGCCTAGCCGCGTGTACGACTAAAGTCCCACGTCCTCCAAGCTTCAATCCAACCTAACCTCAGAACCAAAATAACTATGAAGTCACTAACAAGTATCATCGCCATCACATTAATTAGCCTATTGCCGCTTACAGTTGTTCACGCGCAGGGAACAACGAAGCCCTCTGAAAAGAGTGCCGCACCCGCCGGCGCCGGCAAACGCACCGACGTTTATCATGTCCATTTCACCAAGGCCGCTCTCGGCAAAGCGGCTCAATTGGGCGATTGGCTAAAGACGCCTGATTCCAACAATCCGATGCCTAATCACTTTATTGTTTTGCGTCATCAGGATGGCGACGCCTGGGATTATGTGGTCATCACGCATCTGGGCCCAAAAGCGACCGTAGAGGCTGCTGGTACCGCTGTGCCTCCAGACAAACGTGACCTCAGCGCGTGGCATAACGATACGTTTGTGAACGGTCCCTCCTGGGAAGAGTTCACTAAGGCCATGGGTATTGATGGTGACTCAGCGTCGAAGAGCTCGGGCTCGGTTTATTCTGTCTCTTACTATCGCCCTGCCCCCGGGCATCGTGAGCAATTGGAAAAAGCGCTCAGCGAAGCCCCCGGAGCAAATGACACCAGTGCGGGCAACGTGTTGATGCAGCACTTGGAAGGCGGCCCCTGGACGTT
>DAIMDJ010000158.1:0-6674 GCA_036725905.1 Terriglobales bacterium | reverse complement strand
GAAGACCCGCCCCCACACGGTCCAGCGGTCCATACTCCAGTAAGACCCGGAATCCGGTTAGCTGAGATACCAAAGTCGGCGCAGGTGCGGATCAACACTTCTTCAAGCTTTCTGACGTATTCGATCGCGCCAAGCGTTTTACGTTTTCCATCCGATGTGCCGAAACCGCGCAGGTCAGAAATTGGATAGCCGACGAGCTGGCCGGGCCCGTGAAACGTAACGTCGCCGCCGCGATCACATTCGAAGACTTCCACGCCGCGCTGGGCCAGCAGTTCAGGGGAGGCCAGGATGTTCTTGGATTTCGCGTTGCGGCCCAGCGTAATCACTGGCGTGTGCTCTAGTAGCAAGAGCACATCGCCGATGCGGCCGTCTTTGCGCAGTTCGATCAGCCGCTGCTGCAGGCAGAGGCCGGTTGCGTAATCAATCGTTCCGAGTTGGACGACAGAGATCAACTTCTTTGCCGCTGATTCACGCGGAATAACCATTTCACCACAGAGGACACAGAGAGCACAGAGGAATCAAATTGAAGAATCGGTGCTCATCCGCGTAAATCCGCGGCCTGAAGTTTACGCATTAATTGCCATCCCATACACGCTGTTCGCCGCATCGAGCATAGCCTCAGCCAGCGTAGGATGCGCGTGGATGGTCCACATCAAATCTTCGACAGTAGCCTCGGCTTCCATGGCGGCGACGGCCTCGGCGATCAACTCCGTTGCCTGTGGGCCGATGATGTGGACGCCCAGGATCTCGCCGTAATCGGCGTCCGAAACGATCTTGATGAATCCCTCGTGCGCGCCCACGATTGAAGCACGCGAATTTGCGGTAAACGGAAATTTACCGATCTTCACGTTGTAGCCGGTTTCCTCGGCTTTAGTCTGAGTCAGACCCACGCTGCCAATTTCCGGATGGCAATAGGTGCAATTTGGAATGTGTTCCGGATTGATTGGCTTTCCCTTCTTTCCGGCGATCTTTGTCACCGCGACGATCCCCTCCATCGCCCCTACGTGCGCCAACTGCGGCGTGCCCAGCACGATGTCGCCGATGGCGTAAATGCCGGGTTCAGCGGTCTGCATCCAGCTATCCGTCTGGATAAAGCCACGGTCAGGCTTGATCTTGGTCTTTTCTAACCCAATGTTTTCTGTGCGCGGCTTGCGGCCAACCGCGATCAGAATTTTCTCGGCTTCAATCTTCTGCTGCTTGTTATCAACCGTAAAGGTCACGGTGATTCCTGATTTCGTCTTGTCAATTTTCTCGACTTTGGCGCTTGTATGAAAATTAATTCCTCGCTTGCGAAATACCCGAGCCAGTTCTTTGGAGATCTCTTCATCTTCAATTGGTACCAGGCGCGGCAGCATTTCGAGAATCGTGACTTCGCAGCCGAAAGAACTATAAATCGAAGCGAACTCCACGCCCACAGCCCCGGCCCCTACGATGACCAGCGACTTGGGAATTTCCTTGAGCGCCAGGATTTCGATGTTGGTGAGAATGCGGTCATCCGCCTCAAGACCGGGCAGCATGCGCGCTTCCGACCCGGTGGAGAGAATCACACTCTTCGCTCTGATGTGCGCCGTCTTACCATCATTTGTGACTTCTACCGAAATTACTCCATTCTGCGCAGGACCAGTGAGCTTGCCATACCCGCGAATCGTCTCGACCTTGTTCTTCTTCATCAGGAACTCGAGACCTTTGGCATGCTTGCCGACAATCTTTGATTTGCGATCCTGAATCGCCGCCCAGTTCAGCTTCCGCGCGTCCACGCCTTCGATGCCGAATTCTTTTGCGTCTTTCAAGTGATCCCAAATCTCTGCGTTGAACAGCAGCGCCTTCGTCGGAATGCACCCCACATGCAGGCAAGTTCCGCCGAGCACGTTGTCTTTTTCAATAAGCGCGGTCTTTAGTCCGTGTTGACCAGCGCGGATGGCTGCGGTATATCCGGCTGGTCCGCTGCCGATAATTGCAACGTCGTACGTAGTTTCAGGCAAGTTTCCTTCCTCAGTACGATCAGATGATCCCAGACAAACGAATGATTCTAGACCAGCGTCTCGACCATGGGACGGCTACACTGAATTACACAAATATTGTCATTCCGAACGCCTGCAGGGCGGGAGGAATCTGTTTTTTGTCTCATTGTTGTGAATAGGCAGGTTTCTCGAAAATCGCTAGGCACCGCAAGTTTGTTAGAAATCACCCAAGCGCGGTTCCGCGGCTCCGTTACGCCAGCAGTCTTGCTGCTTCCTTTGCGTAGTACGTCAGAATAATGCTGGCCCCTGCCCGCCGAATCGACGTCAGCGACTCCATTATCACCCGCTCGCGATCGATCCAGCCATTGCGGGCAGCAGCTTCGATCATGGCATACTCGCCAGACACTTGATACGCAGCCAACGGCACGTCAAACCGCTCTCGCGCTGCGGCGATCACGTCGAGATATGGCATCGCTGGCTTAACCATAATGATGTCCGCGCCTTCCTCGATGTCAAGTTCGATCTCGCGCATGGCCTCGCGCAGATTGGCGCCGTCCATTTGGTAAGACCGGCGGTCTCCAAACTGCGGCACGGAATCAGCCGCCTCGCGAAACGGTCCATAAAAACCGGAAGCAAATTTCGCGGCGTAAGAAAGAATCGGAATATTCGTCAAACCAGCTTCGTCGAGAGCCTTGCGAATCGCGGCGACGCGCCCATCCATCATGTCAGAAGGAGCAACCATGTCGACCCCAGCTCGGGCCAGGGAAACCGCAGTCCGCGCGAGCAACTCCAGCGTTGCATCATTCACGATTTCGTATTCGCCAGTGGATGACGGTGGATGTGCCACCGCCGCTCCTAGCGACTGCGGCCCGGTGGAGCGCACAATGCCGCAATGGCCATGCGACGTGTATTCACACAAACAGACATCACCAACAACCACCAGCTCTGGGATCTCCCGCTTGATCGCCCGCGCTGCTTGCTGCACGATTCCATCGGCTGACCACGCCCCAGTCGCCATCTCATCTTTCGTTTCCGGCAATCCAAAAAGGACGACTGCAGGAACGCCGAGAGAGCGCGCCTCGCCGGCTTCCTTTACGGCTTCATCGATGGAAAAATTGAACACCCCCGGCATGGAGCGCACTTCCTTCCGCACGCCTTCGCCCGGGCAGACAAACAGGGGGTAAACGAAAGCTTCCAGACTCAACCGAGTTTCACGCACGAGGGAGCGCAATTGCTCGTTTTGGCGGAGGCGGCGAAGGCGGGTAGTAGGAAAAGACATATAGGTAAGACGCACACCGGACTCACGGTGATTCTAGCAAACCGGATCTAGGTTTAGCCCCTGCTCTTGAAAATGTATCGGTTACCGTGCAGGCGATCGTCCAACGCTAAATCCCGCTGGTACTTAAGTAACTAGCGCTCGCAATCGTATGAATCTGCCGCGAACCGTGCTCGAATAGAATGCCGATTACTTATGACCAAAGGCCAGCACTGGTGGGCTCTCTGCATAGGAAGTGTGGTTCTGGCTTATGCAGCCGTGTCCCTCAGTTTGCGTCCCGGCTTCACACTGACCGCAATCGCCGACGTTACACAACTATTCCTTTTTATTCTCACAACTGTCGTGATGGTACTCAACGCGGCACGTGGCCGCGGCCCAATCAGGCTGTTCTGGTCTTTGATGGCCATCGGTTGCTCGATGTGGCTCCTAAATCAGCTTGGGTGGACGATGTATGAAGTTGTCCTGCGCCGGCATCTTCCAGACCCGTTCGTTGGCGACATCATTCTCTTTCTCCATGTGGTTCCAATGATGGCCGCGGTTGCTGTGCGTCCGCACCGTCCGCTCGAACAACACAAACCATACTTCAGCACGCTGAATTTCCTGATGCTGCTGGTATGGTGGGTGTTCCTCTATGCATTCATTGTTTTTCCTGATGAGTACGTTGTCTTAAATACCTCGGTATATAGTCCCAACTATGACCTTTTATATACGCTGGAAAATATGGCATTTCTGGCAGGCTTAGGCGTGTTGGCCTTCAGCACCCGTGGAGCTTGGAAAAAGATTTATTGGAACTTATTTCTGGCGACAGCACTGTATAGCGTAATTTCAGAGTTGATCAATGCCGCAATTGCTCGTGGTAACTACCATACGGGCGGCATTTACGATATCGGCTTTGTCGCGTCAATATGCTGGTTTATCTGGGCAGGCGTAGTGGCGCTTGAGCTCAACCCCGCTTGCGAACCAGCTCCGCTGGGTGAGCGCCGCTGGACGACTTTGGCTCCAAGATTCGCCATGTTGGCCATCCTGTCGTTGCCCGTGCTGGGATATTGGGCATGGTTCTCTGATAGCTCTCCCCCCCGTCTTCGCCAGTTTCGGATTCTAGTTACGTTGGCCGCGATGCTGGTGCAAGGTTGCCTGGTTTTTATCCGTCAATATCTGCTCGACCGCGAACTGGTGCGCCTGCTCGATGAATCCCGCCAGAGCCTGGAAAATCTTCAGCGTGTGCAAGCTCAGCTTGTGCAGCGGGAAAAGTTGGCGTCGCTGGGACAGTTGGTTGCCGGCGCTGCACACGAAATCAACAATCCTCTCACCGCCATCCTAGGGTACTCAGATCTTATGGCCGCGAACACCGCTCTCGAGCCAGCTCAAGTTTCCATGGCACAAAAAATCGGACAGCAGGCCCGGCGTACCCGCGAACTGGTTTCCGGTCTTCTACACTTTGCGCAGCAGTCGCCAGGAAACAAAGCCGAGCTCGATATGGGTTCTCTACTTCGGCGCGCGCTACAGATGCAAATGCTTCTGCTGGAGAGCAAAAAAATTAAGCTGGAAACCAATATCGATCCAACTCTGCCTCCCATCTGCGGCAGCGCCAGCCAACTTTTTCAGTGCTGCCTCGAGATCATTGGCAACGCAATGGACGCTTTAGACGAGGTCGGCGGCGGAGTCTTTACCGTGAATGCCCGTTCTGAGACAGACGAAATTATCATCGAGTTTGCCGATTCTGGGCCTGGCATTCGCGATCCCAAACGAGTCTTTGATCCCTTCTATACAACCAAGCCAGTCGGGAAGGGAACCGGCCTGGGCCTCAGCGCCACCTATGGCGTAGTGCAAGACCACAGGGGCCAGATCAGTTGCCACAACCGGCCTGAAGGCGGCGCCGTTTTCGTGCTGCGGTTTCCGGCAGCGCAAAGCACGATGCTCTCAGAAGCCCTAGCTGCCAAGGCGTGAGCAGTCCATACTTTCATCGGAATTCTTGGCGCGGCTCTCTGGTTGTTGTCACCATTCTCCCTGTAACATGAGCTTCTGTGCCGACCTCGCTTGCCCACACCAGTGCCCGCGTGCTGGAATTCGAATCTCTCCGCGATTTGCTTCGAGCATACACACCTTCTCCGCTTGGACAGGCTAAGGTTGCGTTGCTCGTTGCTTCTTCTGACCGCGAATGGATCGAAGCCCAGCAACAGCTCACCACTGAGATTCGCGAATTCCGCCGCGTTGGTGGGCGCTTTGAATTCTCCGGCCTGCTGGACGTGAATCAATCGGTGGAGAAAGCCCGAATCGTGGGCGCTGCGCTTGAAACCGGGGAAATCCGCGACATCGTGTTGGTGGTTGACCGCGCCGCCGAGTGGCGGGAGATCGCGCTGAATCCGCCCTCTGCCATGACGCTGGAGTGGAAAGCGGTGGCGCAGATTTCGACGGGCATTGTTGATTTCACTGACTTCCTGCGCGCCTTTCGCAACAAGATTCGCCCTGACGGAACGCTGGAAGACCGCGCATCTCCGGAATTGGCACGCATCCGCCGCGACATCGAAAAACAAAAGCGCGCGCTTCAGGATTCATTGCGCGCATATTTGCGCCGATTGGCAGAAGGCGGAACGGTTCAGGAGGAACTGGTCACCATTCGGGGTGAGCGTTTCGTTATACCCGTAAAGACCGAGCAGAAGCGGCGGGTGCAGGGTGTAGTTCACGGCGCGAGTTCGAGCGGGCAGACCGTCTTTATCGAGCCTCTGGAAACCATTGAGCAGAATAACGAGCTCGTGCGATTGCTGGAGGAAGAGCAGGCTGAGATTCATCGCATCCTGCTGGAGATGACCCGTCTCATCGGCGAACACGCCGACGCAATCCGCGCTGCGACCGAAGTTCTGGGTGAACTGGAATTGCAATTCGCCAAAGCTCGTTTCGCCGAAGACTACAACTGCGTGCCGATTGCCTTGGCCGACACAGCGAGCCAAGGTCAGCAAAGTCCACGTGGGGACGGCCGCTCTCGGCCGTCCGAGCCGGGTAAGACCCGGCTGGTCTTGCTTAATGCCCGTCATCCGCTGCTCGAGCGAAATCTCAAATTGAAAGGATCAAACGTCGTCCCCACTACAATTGAGCTGGACAGCGATCGCTGCGAGCTCATCATCACAGGCCCGAACACCGGAGGAAAGACGGTTGCTCTCAAAACCGTCGGCCTTCTGGCTCTCATGGCACAATCTGGCATTCCGGTTCCGGCAGACCGCGCAGAACTCCCGATTTTCGACTCGATGCTCGCAGACATCGGTGACTACCAGTCTATCGAGCAGAATCTCTCAACGTTTTCGGCCCACGTCACCAACATCGATTTCATTTCGCGCACTGCAAGCCCGCATTCTCTGGTTTTACTAGATGAACTCGGCTCCGCCACCGATCCGGAAGAAGGCGCAGCGCTTGCGGTCGCGATTGCCGAGCACTTCCGGCAG
>DAIMDJ010000157.1:0-6778 GCA_036725905.1 Terriglobales bacterium | reverse complement strand
CGCTGCAGTGGCGCTCAATCTCAAGGGCAAGAGCAAGCCGAAGCCCCGGCGAGCGAGCAGCAAGCGGGCCGACTAGCTTCATCGCAGGTCCCGGCCATATCTATTCCCATAGGGGAAGAGCTTCGGCACCTGCCTCATACGCCAAGCAGTTCGGTATTGAAACGCCCAACTGGCCGCCTAAGGCGGCTCAAAAGTCGTGAATCGGTGGACAATCCGGGGACGGGGACAATCCGGGGACAGACGGGACGTTCCCCAGTTCTCCGAAGATTGCCGACGGCCCGGAAGTATTATAGGTCGAGGAGTAGGGAGCCGTGACGACGCGTCAAGTCATCAATCGTCAACCCAAGGTTCACACTCAACTCGGCCGAGCCGCAGTCCAGAACTTTGCCGCCCGGATCTTTCTCGCCAACGATCGCATCAACCAGATTCTTATCGAACATCTTGACCCTGCCGCCTGGAGTACCAGACCGCCGACAGCCAAACCGCCCGGCAAAAACAACGTCCGCACCATTGCGGCGATCTTCACGCACATGCACAATGTCCGCTGCAAGTGGGTCAGGCTTACAGCTCCGCACCTGAAGGTTCCACCACAGCTCAACCGCGCGCACTGCACGCCGCAGCAGGCCCGCGCGGGATTGGCCGAGAGCGCCGCTCGCTGCGCGGAGATGCTCGCTGAAGCGCTCGGCGGTGGTGGGGGCCGCGTCGAGAAGTTTCGCAGAGACGGCTGGGCTCGGCCTTGGCCGGTTGGCCTGGAAATGCTGTGCTACATGCTTTCTCACGAAGCCCACCATCGCGGGCAGGTGTGTATGCTCGCGCATCAGCTCGGATTCCCGTTGCCGAACGAGGTGGCGTCCGGGATCTGGAATTGGGAAAAGCTGTGGAAAGAGTGCGGGTCGCCTCGCGGCCCCGGCTACGATTCTTAAGGAATCGGTCGTCTCAAGGAATCGCAAGGGCACAGGCCGCGCGGGTTTCGCGGGTAGACGGATGGGCTGCGATGGTGGAGACATCGCGCCCCAGCCGTTGGGCTTGTTGTAGAAGCTCCGGGCGGCGGCAGCGGTCAGAAGCGGGCGCCTGGATCCCGCGTGTGGGAGGGCGTTGCCGGAAACGTGGCCCGAGCCATCAACACGCCGAACCCCGCTGCATGTCAACGGCCGTGCCAATGGCCTTGATACGTCAGTGTGCGACAACTAAATTTAGATGCCTAGCAGGAAAACTCACTAAAGCCTGCTGCACCGTGGTAGAGCGGCGCTTCAGCGCCGCGTAAGTCGCTAAATTTAGATGCCTAGCAGGTTGCGGAAAAACTAAAGCTTGCTGCACCGTGGTAGAGCGGCGCTTCAGCGCCGCGTAAGTCGCGCAAAATCAGTGAGGGCTTTAGCCCCTGTGGCGGCGAATCACCTCAATCCGAACTTTTTCCGCAGACTCCGGCTAGTTGCCTCGATCGCCCCTACTGATCGATGTCCCTGCTTTCATCCGCGGTGGATGACTCGGCAGAGTTGGTTTCATCCGAGCCGACGCGGAAAAGCGCTGCCTGTGCTTCGGCGTGCTCGCGCAATTCGCGCATCTCGTCCACGCTGCCTTCGGTTTTCTCCTGCTTCCGCTGGTTCCTGCGCTCGGCTTTATCGCGTTGTTTCTGCTGACGCGCTTGTTCTTTCTGGCGCTTGGTAAATGTCGATCGGCCTCTTGGCATACACAATCCTCCCTGTGTCTTTGTTGATCTCTGGCTGGCAATATGCAGCGTCCGGCGATTTTCCAAGAAAGTGGAAAAAAAGCTACCAGCGCGGCTCGCGGGGCTGGCGCGGGTGGCCACGATAATCATCGCGTCCACGTCCTCCGCCGCCGAACCGCTGTCCACCACCCCTTGGCCGTTCCGGCTTGGGTTTCGCCTCGTTGATCGTCAATGTCCGTCCCCCTAGTTCAGTTCCGTTCAAGGCGGCGATAGCCTTTTCGGCCTCTCCAGGATTCGTCATTTCAACAAACGCAAAGCCTCGCGCGCGGCCAGTTTCTCGGTCGGTCACGATGCTCACTTTTTCCACCTCTCCGTGGGCCTGGAAAAGAGTGCGCAACTCCGACTCGCTTGTGCTGTGGGGTAGATTACCAACATAAAGATTCTTCATTGCATTTCCTCTTTCTGCAATTCAGGCAGAATCTGAGATTCGGCTGGGGCGGGCTTGGAGTACCGTGCTTCAACATCGCGTGGGGGCGACGGTCTGTTCCGCATTGCCATTGAGCGAGCGGCGGATGCCGACCGGACTGCGGAGATTCGCCGGGAGGCTTCCAGGATTCCCCAGCGCAGAGGCGGACCCCCAGAAATATCGGCGCTCGGCGCCGCTCTCATTTCGTCCTGGGGAGGTATGCCACCGTCGTTTTGGACTGACGATGCTCCATTCGTGTTCGGCGAATCAGCCAGGTACTCGGGCTTGCCTACGAGGAACGCAAGTTGTTGCGGTGGGGTAGCGCTGCGCATGTCGTCACAAAACTTGTCCCGGTGGCCCTGTTCATTTTCCATGTTAATAAGCACCAGGTTGTATAGGTCTGCCCGCCACCAGGAACGCGCTTCGCTGATATCGGCCGCGCAATCGACGTCCAGGCCAAGTCTTCTCATAGTCTCGGCGCGCAGTTCGCGCTTGCTCGGCGAAGTGTCCACCAGAAGGACTCGTCTTTTCTTAACTGGGCCACGGATTGGGTTTGAAAGCGGCAACGCGAGCATAAGGGTGGTCATGCAAGCCTCTCATTTAGTTTGGCGTCTAATCGCGGAGCCGCCGTGTTGGTCTGTTTGGCTAGGGCTTTGAGCATTTCTCGCTTTCGCGCGCGGCGAGCAATCTTCTGCTTGCGTATCCGATGAAATCTGGCCTTGTCGCCATTAATTGCGGACATGTTTAGCTCCCTATTCAATTGTTACTCGTCACGCCCGCCTGCGAAATCGGAATCGTGCTCGCCGCGCGGAAATTTTATGCAGCATCTACCCTGCGGTGACAGTTCACCTTCAAGGGACAATCGAATTCTCCCGGAACGTCAAAGGCACACTTAACCGCCGCTTGCTGATTTTCTCAATCGCGAAGGCGCAATCTGCCTTGTTGGTGTGTCTTCGAGGTTAAGAGTTTAGGTGTATGCTGCGAAGCGGAGTTTCTGCTCTTCTCTCTGTCGCCTTGAAGCGTTTTTCTCTGTTTCTTCGAGGTCGCGGTTAAGCTCTTCGATTAGGTCGCCAATCTTCTTCGAATCGTGTTCGTTGCCTAGCCCTGCAGCGAAGTCTTTCCAAGGCTTGAGTGAATCCTGAGGCATTACAGCTCCATTCTTCTTTCAAGTTCTATATTACTCTCGATTTGCAGAAAGCCCTAATTTTCGTGGTGCAGTGTGTGCGAAAAGATGCTCCCATGTACCGCGTTGGGCAGATGCAGGCCGCCCGCCCCACAGCCGCGCTCTTCGCTGATTCTCTCGAAATCCAAGAAGAATGGCTCCTCAGGTAGGACTCGAACCTACAACCCTCCGGTTAACAGCCGGATGCTCTGCCATTGAGCTACTGAGGAGTGTGGCACGGCGCTTCGGGAGAAGCGCCGCTCTCAAGTCATAATATCATCGGCGGGGTTTGCTGAAAACTGAGGGTGTTCTGCTAGGCTAGTCAGTTCGATTGAGGTGGTTATGGTGGGAGGATTGCGCTTGATTTGGGCGTTTGTTTTGGTGATGTTTGCAGCTGCGGTTTTGTGGGGTGAGGATGGTTCCTCTACGACGACCAGTGCGCTGGCGGCGCCTCCTAAGGCGAAGGTGGAGGTTGTTGAAGAGACGATTCATGGGCGCAAGATTGCCGATCCATATAGATGGCTAGAGGATTCAAACAGTGCCGGTACGCAGGAGTACGTGCGCGAGCAGTTGGCGTATACGCGGAGCATTCTCGACCCTTTGCCGGGGCGCGCGCAGATCCATCAGCGGTTGAAAGAATTGCTCTCGATAGGGACGATTGGGACGCCGCAGATCGGCGGCAAGTGTTACTTCTACACTCGGCGAGAAGGCAGCCAGAATCAGCCGCTGTTGCTGGTGCGCGAGGGCGTGCATGGAAAAGATCGCACGCTGGTGGATGTAAACCAGATGGCAGCTGACGGGACGATTGCCCTGGATTGGTGGTTTCCTTCTGAAGATGGAAAGTATGTGGCGTATGGAACTTCGACTAGCGGGTCGGAAGAGAGCACGTTGCGCGTGGTGGAGACGGCGAGCGGAAAGGTGCTGCCGGATACGCTTGAGCGCACGCGCTTCGCCAGCATCGCGTGGAAGAAAGACAATTCCGGTTTCTATTACACCCGCCATCCGAAAAAGGGCGAGGTCCCTCCGGGAGAAGAGGTCTATCACGTCAAGATTTTCTATCACACGCTGGGCAGCGATCCGGCAAAGGATCCTCTGATTTTTGGTGAAGGCCGCAAAATGGAGGATGTCCCGCAGGTGCAGTTGGCGGACGATGACGATCGCTGGCTGCTCATCACTGTGTTTGAGGGCTGGGCGAAGAGCGAAATGTATTTGCAAGACTTGAAGGCGGGAACGGCGCCGGTTGAGATCACTAGCGGAAAGAACTTCCTTTATAAGGGCGAAGTATTCAAAGGGAAACTTTACATTCTGACGAATGAAGATGCGCCGAGATTTCGCGAGCTCGTGGTCGACGCCGCCAATCCGAAGCGGGAAAACTGGAAAGAAATTATTCCGCAAACGGATGCGGTGCTAGAGAGCACGGCAATTCTCGACGGCAGGATTTTCGCGCAATACGAGAAGGATGCCAGCTCGCTGCTGAAGCTGTTTGCGCTTGACGGTAAGCCGGTGAGCGATATTCCGCTGCCGACAATTGGCTCAGTAACCGGGATCGGCGGAAAATGGAACCGGCGCGAAGCGTTTTTTGGGTTTCATTCGTTTACCGTGCCGCCGTCCGTTTACCAGGTTGATTTGGCGAATGCAGGCGGCCGGCGAGACGCCGGCGCTACGGTCGGCGCAACGTTGAAGCCATCGCTGTGGGATAAAGTTGACGCTCCTGGTATCAATCCGGCTGATTATGAAGTGCAGCAGGTTTGGTTCACGTCGAAAGACGGAACCAAAATTCCGATGTTTGTGTTTCACAAAAAAGGATTGGATCTGAATGGGAAAAACCCGACGCTGCTGACCGGGTACGGCGGATTCAACATCAGCGAAACGCCGAGCTTTGTGCCGGGGCGCTATGTTTGGCTGGAACACGGCGGAGTGTTTGCGGTGGCAAACCTGCGCGGCGGCGCGGAGTTTGGCGAGGACTGGCATCGCGCCGGCATGCTGGACAAAAAACAGAATGTCTTTGACGATTTCATCTCTGCCGCCGAATTTCTGATTGCCGACAAGATCACGGACAAAGATCATCTTGCGATTCAGGGCGGGTCAAACGGCGGATTGCTGATGGGCGCGGCGTTTACGCAGCGTCCTGATCTGTTTCGCGCGGTGGTATGCCAGGTGCCGCTACTCGATATGCTGCGCTATCAGAATTTTCAGATCGCTAAACTTTGGATACCGGAATATGGCACTGCCGAAGACCCGAAACAGTTCGAGGCGCTTTATGCCTACTCGCCATATCATCACGTGAAGCCGGGGACGGAATATCCGGCGATCATGTTCATGACCGCGGACACGGATACGCGAGTCGATCCCATGCACGCCAAAAAAATGGCAGCGCTGATGCAGGCCGAGGCGGCGAATGGGCAGAGCCGGGAGCGTCCGATACTGTTGCGGATCGAGCCGAAAGCGGGGCACGGGGCAGGGAAGCCAATCACAAAGCAGATTGAAGAAGGGACGGATATTTATTCGTTTTTGTTTTGGCAGTTGGGGGGGAGGAGTAGGGGGCGCGTTCCAATTCAGGAACCGAGCACAAGAAAGAGAGCTTTTGGGTGGCGCAGCGCTTCAGCGCTGCGGTAGTGTGCTGGAGAGATCGGCTTCAGCCGCTGAGGGATTCATGGCCGCTCCCTATCGAGGTAATACCGGTCACGGGGTTTATTTCATCACTGCTTGCACCTTCCAGAAGAAAAATCTGCTTCAGTCAGACCGAATGGCGGGACTGTTGGTGGAAGTCTTGCTCCACTATCGCGCAGAGCGCAAGTATCTGCTGCATGAATTTGTAGTTATGCCAGACCATTTTCATCTGCTGCTTACTCCGGTTGTCACTCTGGAGCGAGCGTTGCAGTTCATCAAAGGCGGTTTTTCTTACCGGGCGAAGAAGGAAGGAATCTTTGCTGGTGAGATCTGGGAAAAGAGCTTTTATGACCGGCGGGTCAGGGATTTGGCGGAGTACCGCGCCTTTTGCCTGTACATCCAGCTGAATCCAGTGAAGAGAGGACTGGTTACTTCAGCCGGGGAATATCCCTATAGTTCGGCCAAGTTTGTGTTGGATGAAGTCCCTCAGCGGCTAAAGCCTGTCACCTTGAGTGCCTGAATCGCAGCGCTGGAAGCGCTGCGCCACCCAAAAGCTTCTGGCTCTCACAAAAAAATGTAGACATCGCTTTTCTCAAGATGAAGGAGTAGGGGTGGACCAGGGAAGCCTGTCGAGAAAAAGCTGTTGTAGACAGAAGCCCCGAGCGCGTGCTCAGGGCTTCAATAACCGTGGTGTAACCTGTCCAGCTACAAGCTGAGTATAGGAACACCCCTCCCCAGAGTCAAATTACAGAGGATTAGGAGGACAATTCCTGTCCCGGATTGCCCTGCGTGACGGTCCCTTGTATCAGGACGGTGTGGACCCGGCGGGACTCGAACCCGCACCTCTTAACTGGACAGGTTAATGTGCTGCCAT
>DAIMDJ010000156.1:2126-6815 GCA_036725905.1 Terriglobales bacterium | reverse complement strand
GGCCACATCTGATCCTGCTGTTCTTTTTCATTGTGGTGATGGTAGGCATTATCTACGCGCAGATGCACCGCGATGCGACGCTCAGCCTACTTACTGACACAAAGCCTGGTGAATTGGGGAGGGATTTCTGGCTCCGGATTACTGCTTTTGCTGCGGTACCTTTGCTTAGTCTCGTGCTCGCCCAGTTTCCGGATGTCTCCGCGTTCCTGTTTTCATGGCTCCAGCCTGCCATGCAGGCGCTCAATCACTGAGTAGCTGGAAAAACCTACCTGGCGGCAGGCTGCTCGGATTCAACTGACTGCTCGGAGCCGCGATGCTGCTTTGTTGCCGCTTGGGCTCGGGCAAGGTTTAGGTCACGTTGTAAAGCATCCAGCACGACGGTCGGGAGCTCCGCTCCCCATTCCTCCAGCTCATCTTCTGACCAACTGCCGTTGAGGCGAATCGTGTCGTGCAGATCTTCAGGAAATCCGAGGCGGTATTCGCCTTCTCGCATGAGGGTGTCACCAAGCTTGCGGCCACTGTGCGCGTCGTACACGCGCCGGGTGGAATTGCCACCGGCATTGATGAAGCTTAGGAAAACTTCACCGTTGTCGCCATACTCAGCGCGGTAGTACCAGGCCTGTGTGGCGTCAATTTTGGGGTGTGCCCGGTGCCGGCGCGGGTTGGCCACCGGCGCGGCAGTCGGCTTTTCGTTCGCCGGATCGTAATAAAGGATTCGTTGGCAGGAGTCGCACTTCACTATCTGGCCGGTGCGTACTTCATTGAAGGTTTGCGGGCGCAACATGACCTGGCAGCCCATACACTTTTGATCGCGAGCCTCAGCGATGCCGCTGCCTCGATATTTGGTAACACGATCGTAGTGCTGGAGCAGGTCAGCACTTACAGCAGACCTCGCTTTTTCACGCTTGGCGTTCCATTCGGAAAGCTGCTTTTCGTCCTCTACAGTGCGCTCGCGGGCGGCGGTCTTCTCTTTTTCGATTTCAGCGGTTTCTTCTTTCAGTTCCAGTTCAGCGGCTTTTACATCTTTTTCGCGAGCTTCGGCGCTGACCATCAACTCCAGAATCTTGTCTTCATTGGCGCGGATGTCACGCTCGGCGAACTGAATTTCGTGCAGCAGCGCTTTATATTGCTCGTTGGTTTTTACTTCGAGAGACTGGTCGCGATACTTGGAGATTTTCCCCTGCAGATCCTGGATGGCAACTTCGTACTTGCGACGGGCGGCTTCGTCTGTTTTGATGGCGGCTTTCGCCGCTTCCAGCCCGGCTTTGGTTCCAGCTAACTTCTGTTCAATGGCAGCTACCCGCTTAGGGAGGGCAGCGATCTCTTCTTTCAAGCGCAGGATTTCCCGGTCGGCCTGCTGCAGCTCGATCAGGTTTTGTACTTCTGGAAGCATTGTGGAGAACGGAACTGAGATAATTCTAGCATGGGCCAGCAGGCAGCCGGGTTGTCGCGGCGACAGTTGTCCCGAAGCGGAACCGCAATACTGTACTCCAGATCTTCGCCTTACCTTATTTCAAACAAAAATCAGCTTTTCGGAGCCACTTGTGAAACGAACCACACTGCTAATTTTCTCTGTTTTTTTGACGAGTGCTCTTGCCCTCTGCCAATCCGCGCCACAGCAAACAGCCAAGAAGCTGACGATCGAAGGGATTTTTGCCGAGGGCGGAATCACCGGACGGGCGCCGGAAACGATCAAGTGGAGTCCCGATAATAAGAAGATCTCATTCGTGCAGCGAGATGACTCGGGAGAGCATGGCCAATTGTGGTACGTGGATGCGACCACCGGCGAGAGGAAGGTTCTGGTCAGCGAAGTCAAGCTGCAGGCTCTTGCGCCGCCACTCAGCAAGATAAAAGACGAGCGCGAGAAGGAGCGCATCACTCGTTACAACGTGGCCGCGTATGAATGGGCGCCCGATTCCCGTCACTTGCTTTTCAATGCCCAGGGCCAGCTCTGGATGTACGACACGGAGAGTGGCACGGCAGTACAGTTCACATCCAATCCTGAGCCAAGTTCCGATACTAAGTTTTCTCCCGACGGCAGCCACGTGGCCTACATTCGTAAACACAATCTGTACGTCCGGCCCATCTCCGGCAAGGGCGAAAAGCAGCTCACCAAAGACAAAGATGAGAACCTGCTGGATGGCGAAGTCGATTGGGTTTATGCCGAAGAACTCGGCGTGCGGAGCAATTACTTCTGGTCTCCGGATGGGAAAGAGATAGCTTTTCTACAGATGGATGAGACGGCGGTGCCGGCGTATCCGATCGTCGATTGGCTCCCGACGCATGCCAAGCTCGATATGGAGAAGTATCCCAAAGCGGGGGACCCAAATCCGAATGTGCGGATCGGGGCAATTAGCTCCGGTGGCGGCAAGCCAAAGTGGATTTCGCTCACCGAGGAACAGGATATTTATATTCCGCGCTTTGGGTGGGTGCGCGAAGGGCTGCTGTGGGCAGAAGTGCTCAATCGTACGCAGGATTCTATGGAGTTGTATTTTGTCGACGCGCACTCCGGGCGGTCACGCAAGGTGCTGACGGAAAGGACACCCGATGCCTGGATTAATTTGCTAGATGATTTTCGCGTCACGGATGGCCGGCTGATTCTCAAATCCGGAGACCGTTTCGTATGGCCAAGCTGGCGTGACGGGCACACGCAGCTTTATCTCTACAGCTTCGACAGCCGGAATCCGCTCGCAGCCGATGCCAAGCTCGAGCGCCAGCTCACGCAAGGAGATTTCGAGGTGCTTGGGATCGACGGCATTGATGAAGCCGCCGGAGTTGTTTACTTCACCTGCAACAAAGACGATCCTCGGCAGCGGCAGCTTTACTCGGCGAAGCTCGACGGCTCTGGACTGAAGAGAATTTCTCGCGAAGATGGCACACATGAATCGACGTTTTCTGACGACGGCAAGCAGTACGTGGATAATTTCTCCGCCATGCTTACGCCTCCTCGTTCATCGGCATGCAGCGTCGGCACGTGCCGTTCGTTCTGGGATTCGCGGAGTGTAAATGACTTTGGCCTGATCGCTCCCAAGGCGCTTGAATTGCAAGCTGAAGATGGGACGAAACTCCATGGCCAACTGCTTCTCCCGCCGGAGAGTACGGTGAGCGGCAAGATTCACTTAATCGTATATATCTATGGTGGGCCTGCTGCGCAAGTTGTGCGCGATGAATGGGCCGGCACGCATGATGAAGGCCTCTTTCATCAGATTATGGCTCAGCACGGCTTCGCCGTTTTCTCGGTAGACAATCGTGGCACTCCGGGCCGTGATCGAAAATTTCAGACCGCCATCCGCCATCAATTCGGAGGAATTGAGCTAAACGACCAGCTCACGGCATTGAATCAGTTGCTGGCGCAGTTTCCCCAACTCGATCGTGACCACATTGCGATCTGGGGATGGAGTAATGGCGGTTACATGACTCTTTATGCCATGACACATTCGGATATGTTCAAAGCCGGAGTCTCCGTTGCGCCGGTCACTGACTGGCACGATTACGACTCGACGTACACAGAGCGATATCTTGGACTGCCAAAGGAAAACGGCAAGGGCTATGACGAATCGTCCACAACCAAGGCGGCTGGAAAACTGCATGGAGCGCTGCTGTTGGTTCACGGCACAAGCGACGATAACGTCCACTTTCAAAACAGCGTTCAGATGATTCAGGCGCTGATTGATGCCGCGAAGCAGTTTCGGTTTATGACCTATCCAGGAAAGACACACGGGATCGGTGGTTCGGCTGATCGCGATCATTTGTTCCATATGATTGAGGATCATTTCGAAAGAGAGCTGCGATAGGATTTTCCTTTGTGTACCTTGGTGCCCTTTGTGGTTACAAGATCCTCAACCGCTAAGGACACGAAGGTACACGAAGACCTTCCCTGCCTATGCGACGGATGAACCTCGCCGATTTCGAACTTACCGCTGTTTCCGACGGCCTCTACCGTCTCGATGGCGGCGCCTTCTTCGGAATCATTCCGAAAAGTATGTGGAGCAAGAAGGTCCAGGCGGACGAGAATAATCTCGTGCCGGTTGGACTCAATTCCATCTTGGTGCGTACGGGCAAGCAGACAATCCTGATCGAAACCGGAATCGGCAACAAGCTCTCTGAAAAAATGCAGAGAATTTACGGCCAGCCCGAGAAGCTGCTGGAGAACCTGTCCGCTGCGGGAATTTCGCCGGAAGAGATCGACATCGTAATCAACAGCCATCTGCATTTCGACCATTGCGGATGGAATACGCTGCGGCAAGGCGGAGAGGTCGTGGCGACGTTTCCTAGAGCGACATATTACGCGCCGGAGGGCGAGTGGTTGCACGGGCACGAGCAATTTGAACGTGACGCCATCAGCTACATCAGCGAGAACTACGATCCACTGGTTGAAAGCGGGCAGATGAAGCTGCTGCGCGGCGATCAGGAAATTGTTCCGGGAGTTTCGGTCAAAGTCTTTCCGGGCCATACCGAAACTATGCAGGCGATCATTCTGCAAAGCGGAGGCAATACGGCCTGCTATATCTCAGACCTTATTCCCACGACCGCGCATCTCGATCTGACCTGGGGGATGGCATTCGATCTACTTCCTGTGCAGACGATCGAGAGCAAGAAAAAGTATTACGCGCGCGCGATCCCGGAGAAATGGTTGACGATGTTCACGCACGATCCGCTGGTACCGTGGGGGTACGTGGAGAAGGATGA
>DAIMDJ010000156.1:0-2026 GCA_036725905.1 Terriglobales bacterium | reverse complement strand
TCGCGGGCGAGGGCGCCCGCGCCACACATTTCGAGGCGAGATTCGAAGAAATCTTCGACTTTAGACAAGATCTCGGGCGCGCTTTTCGATTCGTAGATCGCCTTGCGCAGTGCTGCTCCTCCGGCCACGCCATGCGTGAACCAGGAGGCGAACTGCTTCATCTTGCCTTCCGCTCCGGGCATTTCTTCTTCGATCAGCATTCGGAAATAGGTGCGGATCATTTCGTAGCGATCGGTTTCGGACGGCTCATCATAAAGCTTCGTATGCTGAGATGCTTCTAATTCCGAATCAATCGGGAAGGGCACGGCCTTAGCCGTGCCGACCGCTGCGAGAGAGGAGGGGGCTCTTGCCCCTGAGGTGGCAAACTTATCCGTCACTCCACACCCAGCGCCCTCAGCGGCTAAAGCCGTCGTCGAAGCGAGACTTATCGGCACGACCGAGGTCGTGCCCTTCCCAGTACCGACGCCAATGGGAGTTTCTTCCCAGGTCGTGAAGTTGTGTTCGTCCCAGAGCATTCCCGCTTCACCTTCAATACCCACCGTCGAGCTCCGCTCGACCGGACAGCCGGGGGCGGCTGTCCCTACGTGGCTATTGCTGGCTGGCCGGGTGAGGGCACCCGGCCCTACGTGGTTCGTGGCGACTCGTGCGCAGTACTGCTCGATCTGGCGGAAGATCCACGGATTCGAGGGTGCCGTGCGGCCGATCATGACCGCATCACATCCGGTCTGGGCTACCATAGCGCAGGCGTCTTCAGGCGTGCGGATATCGCCGTTCCCGATCACCGGAATCTTAACCGCATTCTTGACGGCGGCAATCCAATCCCAGCGTGCCTGGCCGCTGTATCCCTGCTCACGGGTGCGGGCATGCAGCGCGACAGCGCACAGGCCACAGTTCTCGGCCATCTTGGCCAGCTCGACGCAGATGATCTCGTCGTCATTCCACCCCGCGCGGAATTTTACTGTGAAAGGGATTTTCACCGCTGCGCGGACAGCCTCGAAAATTTTGCCGATCGCGGGCAGATCACGCAAAAGCCCTGAACCGCCGTTGCATTTGACTACTTTCTTCGCAGGACAACCCAGGTTCAAGTCGACCAGATCGAATCCGAGGTCTTCGACAATTCGCGCGGCGTCGGCCATGACCTGCGGATCGCTGCCGAAAAGCTGCGCTGAAATCGGGTGCTCGTCTTCGTAGAAATGCAGATAGCGTTTAGCTTTTTTGTCCTTGGCGCGGAGAACGCCATCCGCCGAGGTGAACTCAGTCATGATCAGGCCGCATCCGCCAAGATTGCGAATGAAGCGGCGGAAAACGGTGTCGGTCACGCCCGCCATAGGGGCGAGAACTGTGGCGGGGGAGATGGTCACAGCGCCGAAGCGAACGGATTGGGGGACGGGCATGTGTTCAGCACGGGCGGGGACGCCCGCGCCTACATCGCTCGAATTGTCCCAGAATTTCCGCACAAACCTATTCTACGCAAGCGAGCAAGACAAAGCCCCCGCTCCATGCGGGGGCTGAAAATCCATATTGATCCGCGTAATCCGAGGCGAACTTATTTCTTGGCAGTTTCCGCCTTGGCGTACTTCCTGCGGAATCTCTCCACGCGGCCGGCGGTATCCACAAGCTTTTGTTTGCCGGTAAAGAATGGATGGCAATTCGAGCAGATTTCTACGTGGATGTCGCCCTTGTGAGTCGAGCGAGTGGTAAAGCTGTTGCCGCAGGCGCACATGACGCGGATTTCGTTATAAGCGGGATGAATAGCTGGTTTCATGTTTGTTTTGGACCTCAATGCGAATCTTTAGATTCTAAAAGACGGGCGCAGGATTCAGCAAACAGCCGAGGAGCTTCTGTAGTAGAGAATCATTCTGCTTTTATTGACGTGGCGCCACACGCGAGATCCCTCGCTCCGCCTGAAAAACGGCTCTGCTCGGGATGACTCCAACACGGCCACAGGCAGTCAGAAGGCAGACTGCACCGCCGAGCTGCGCTCGGCCTGGACGGGTCAGAGACCCGTCCCCACACGAACCCGTCT
>DAIMDJ010000155.1:0-6817 GCA_036725905.1 Terriglobales bacterium | reverse complement strand
TCGCTCGCGCCTCAGGGCCTGCAATCCGCACTACTCCAATCCCGCCGCGCCCCGGCGGAGTGGCTATTGCCACAATCGTATCGTCAAGATTCACTGCTAGATTGTAGCGGGGAGGCACCCCTTGCGATCACAAGCAAGCTTTAACTGCGGAATGGCGGCGATAGACAAAAAAGTAATAGAAGGCAGGACCTATGGGAATGGCAAGGTATAACAAAATGAACCAAACCGTCCTCCTCAGGACACCTGAATCATCGAAATTGAACCAAAAATACCACATCGCGATACAAAGCATCGCCGTACCCAGAATACCCGGCCACACAAGGCATCGCACGAACAAAGCCGCAGTTGAGCTTGACTCGAAGGACCCGAAGCCCGCGGATCCCAACGCCATGCGACTTGCGATTATCACCCCAAAAAGGGAGAGTGCCGTCAGAGCACAAATGAAATACGTGCGCACCGCAATCCGCGACACGATCCAATTTCGACTAATTGGTAGATACAGCATTGCCGTCCTGGCTAGTATGCATTTACGTGTGGAACATCAGGGAATAATTTTCTTTAGGGGCTTTGACGCGTGCACAAAATCCTTGGGATACACCACTACATACCGTCGCAGCCCGTCGCCTTGGCTTTCCGTGCGCAGATCGGTATGATCCCGCAGCGCAAGATGCACAATGCGCCGCTCCCGTGATGACATGGGAGCAAACTGGTACGGCGCTCCGCTCTTGCGAACTTTCTCCGCAGCCACGCTTGCGGCGATGCGCAATTCTTCCAAACGCATCGAACGATGATTCATGCAATCGAAGCAGACTTTCTCGTGTTCGTTGCCGGGCAAACGGAGCATCTCAATCGCCAGCAATTCGATGGCGCGCAGCAGCTCAGCCCCGCGCCCCAAGAGTAGCGGCGAATCCGGCCCGGAAAATTCAACCAGAATCTCCGGCCGCTCCCAATCGCGCTCCTCAGCCATCGGAGGATCAACCGTGATGCGGTATTTCAATCGCAGTCCGCCATGCTTAACGATTCCGGATAGGAGCTCGTTAATCTTGTTTGCTGCGCCGATTTTGTCGGGAATGGCCATAGGCAGCTCTCAACTATTAGCTCTCAGCTTTCAGCTCTATCCATTGCTGCTATCAGCATTATCACGCAAGCGTTGGTGCCGATGAGATCATCTTTTGCCGAAAGCCGATAGCTGATAGCCGAAAGCTACTTATCCTTCTTTCTCGCCCGTTTCGCCGCCATCTCACGCATCTCCTGTCCCAGCGTCGTGCGGTTCATGATGGACTGCTGCGCAATCGAAATCAAATTGCTCAGGGCGTAATACAAATTCAAGCCGGAGGCAAGATTAAAAAATATGAAACCCATCATAAGAGGCATCATCACGTTCATCATCTTCTGCTGTTGCGGATCCATGCCCGCCTGAGGCGTCATTCTTTGCGTCGCGATCATGCTAACCACCAACAAAATCGGCAAGATAAAATACGGGTCGCGCGACGAAAGATCGTGTATCCAGAGCCAATGCGCATGCCGGAGTTCGATGGCAGCTTGCAGCATTTTGTAATAAGCAAAGATGAACGGAAGCTGGATCACGAGCGGCAAACAGCCGCCGATGGGATTCACGCCTTCCCTTTTGTATAAATCCGTAATTTCTTTATTCATTTCCTGCTTGCGCGGATCACGCATGCTGTACTTCTTATATTTTTCCTGGATCGCTTTGATTTGCGGCGCCGCCTTCTGCATCTTCAGCGCCGATTTCATCTGCGAGATGCGCAACGGCAACAGGGCGAGAGTGATGATCGCCGTCTGAATCACGATCGCCCAGCCCCAGTTCGGCACCCAGTGCCTATAAGTCCAGCGCAGCCAAAGAAAGAGAGGCCGTGCGATTGCACCCCAAAATCCGAAGTTAACCACGGCGCGCAGATCCTTCTCCGCACCGGTAATTGTGGGAACCGGAACGGACTCCAGCACATCGAGCGACTTTGGCCCAACGTACATGCGCTCGCTGGTCGGGCCAGTAGAACTGCCTACCGCAACGCCCAGTACGTCCACCGGCTGCGTTTCCTCTGGCTTTCGCGGGTCCTTGGGCACATCCAGCGGATTTCGCAACGTAACGAGGCTCGCGCTCTCAAGACTGTCCGGAATAAATGTGGCCGTGAAGTATGAATCGCTGACCCCCGCCCAATTGAAAGGACCATGCAGCGTGGCTCCGCCGCTGATCTTCTTCAGATCGAGGTGCTCCGTATTGTTGTTGTACTGATATTCCACCTGGCCGGAGTGATACGAAGCCAAAGTTGTTTCATCGCCGAAACCCGCGGGCCAAGCCGGAAATGCCCCCACCGCACTTCCTCTTAGAAGAACCGAGGCTTCGATGTGTATTACGTATCCATGCTCGAAGCGCACTACTTTTCGTACCGCCAAATCCCGGTCGGCGTATTCGAAGCTGATTCCCGTGGGCGCATCAAAAGTCTTGGAGAGCGCATCACTTTTTGGTTCGCGATCCGGCGTCGCAACATACAAGACTGAGTTCAGCTTATTTCGAAGATTCTCGTCGTAGGTCCACAGCGAGAGCGGATATCCGTATTTTGCCGCTGCCGCAGCATTCACCAGGTCCAGCGGATGCCCGTTGTCATCGTCGTACTTTTTCAAAATCCAGGATTTGACCTGCGCGCCACGATTCGTCAGCGTGATTTTGTAAAACTCGTTCTCGACAACAAGGGGTGATTCTGCCGAAGCCTGCTTCGTAGCATTCGTCGGTTTAGCAACCTCCGCTGGAGCCAGGGATTGCGCTGCCGCTGGCGGATTGTTCGCAGGCGCCGGCTGAGTTTGATTCTGTGCCGGCGGGCTCGGCGGCTGCGGCAAATATCTTTTCAAGATCGGCTGAAACAGCACGATCACCAGAAATGTGAGCGCGAACACGAGCAGCAGACGCCGCTCCATTCCGGGGTCCTGCTGAGGATTGGGGAATTCAGGCAAAGTTGGCTTACTCAGTGATTCGAGACTTCCGCCGCAAGGCAAGCGGCATTTGAATTTTGTTCCATCACCACCGGATCGTATCCGCCTTTCGCGAATGGGTGACAGCGCAACACACGCCAAGTCGCCATCGCAATTCCGCGCATCACTCCACGGCGTTCCACCGCTTCCATCGCGTACTCAGAGCAGGTCGGGACGTACCGGCAGGCTGGTAGAAACATGGGCGAAATCGCCCACTTGTAGCCACGCAACAAGTACAGCAGCAGATCTCTCGCGCGGAATCGATTCATCGCAAGACGTCTCATCGCCTTCAGGATCCTCAACGACTCACGTAGGGGCGGGTGCCCTCACCCGCCCAACCCCATCACCTATCTTCTATTCGCCTATTCGCCGATTTCTGAATCACTTCAAATGCGCGATTGATGTCGCTTCTCAATACCGCAAAGTCCGCGGCTATCACTGACTTCTTCGGATTGATCACAACATCCGCCGCTGGGCCGGGCCACGTCGCCTCCAGCCGAACCGCTTCCCGCAGCCGTCGCTTCATTCGATTCCGCTGCACCGCCCCGCCTAACATTTTGCCAACCGTAAATCCTATCCGCAGGCCCACGCCTTCCGAACGCTGCAAGTAAAACACCGTCATGTGTGCCGAGAAATGCCGCCTGCCCTGCTTGTACACGCGCTCAAAATCAGCATGCCGCAGCAGCCGCACGCTGCGTGGAAATTTGGCCCGCTTGCCCGAACCAGACAGACCGGGACTGCCATTCGGCGTAATGGCGTTCACAGCTCACAATCCAAACTCAGGTTTGCTGCAATTCCGGAACAAGCGGGAGCTACTCGCGGAAGCCGGGCTTTACTGAAACCCGCTTGCGGCCCTTGGCGCGCCGGCGCGAGATCACGGCCTGTCCGCCCTTGGTCTTCATACGCGTGCGAAATCCGTGCGTCTTCGAGCGATGACGGCGGTTGGGCTGAAATGTGCGCTTAGGCATGAAAAAATAGCTGCTCCTGATTCGTATATTCGCTGGAGAACAAACGTTGAGTATAAATGAGCAGTTGCGAACGCGGCAAACAAGCACCGTGGACAAGAATGAGGATAGAGCCGGACGACAAAATTTCCCGCCCGCTTCACGGCCACGCAAGCTTCTCTGGATTTCAGCACCCTCCGAAGAACACTCCACGCTGCACAACCCTCGCGGCAGTTATAAACTCAGCACTTGACAGAAAGTTTTTTAAGGTTCTGAATCTTCCAGACAAGAAAAAATCTTCGGCGAAGATTTCCACAAACGTAAAATTTTTGTGCTACTATGCCGAACTGATCCAGCTTAGTGAAATTTTCCGAGCCCCAGCGTAACCGCCCCGCCCAGTCCGAGGCTGCTCTGCTGGAAACATAAAGTCTTCTGCAAAGATTCTGATACCGGCGCTGGCCTTGGCGGCAAGCCCACG
This sequence comes from Terriglobales bacterium, assembly GCA_036725905.1. Classification (GTDB taxonomy): domain Bacteria; phylum Acidobacteriota; class Terriglobia; order Terriglobales; family Acidobacteriaceae; genus QIAB01. The sequence continues at coordinate 2,407 of DAIMDJ010000155.1, read as the reverse complement.
AAAATTGTTTATGTCCGTTTCAACTCCGACCTTATCCCCGAATCCGTGGTTGCGCATTCTCGACGCGCTGGAAAAAAAGATCAATCGGCACTCGTACGATACCTGGCTCAAGCCCACGCGCTACAGCCATTCCAGTGGTGGAGTTTTGTTCGTTCGCGTGCCAACAGTCGAGTTCCGCCACGTTGGTGACAAATACGCCGATCTAATCCAGGAAGCCGTCGATAACCTCGGCATGGAATATCAGGAGGTGAAATTCGTCACTCCTGAAGATGATCCGGCCTCCACACCCGTTCGGCATGATGGCGGCCTCTCCGCGCACTTTTCTTCTTCCGGTAGCCATGCCTCGCAGTCCCGTTTCGACTGGGACGGTGCCGCGCAACTGAACCCGCGCTACACTTTCGACGCTTTCGTCATCGGCAGCGGAAACCAATTTGCCCATGCGGCTTGCCGAGCTGTTGCAGAGCGTCCATCTAAGGCCTATAACCCGCTTTTCCTCTACGGCGGCGTTGGCATGGGCAAGACTCACCTGATGCAGGCCATCGGGCATGAAATCAAGCAGCGGCAGCCACAGTCGGCCATCTGCTACGTCTCCAGCGAGAAGTTCACCAACGAGATGATCAACTCGCTACGCTATGACAAGATGACCAGCTTCCGCGACAAGTTCCGCAACGTCGACGTGCTGCTGATCGATGACATTCAGTTCCTCGCCCAAAAGGAGCGTACCCAGGAGGAGTTCTTCCACACCTTCAATGCACTGCACGAGTCGATGAAGCAGATCGTCATCGCCAGTGACCGCCCGCCCAAAGAATTAGCAGAGGTAGAAGATCGTCTGCGCAGCCGCTTCGAGTGGGGATTGATCGCCGACATTCAGCCTCCCGATCTTGAAACTAAAGTCGCCATCCTGCAGAAAAAAGGTGAGCAGGAGAAAGTCACCCTCCCGACTGATGTCGCCCTATATATTGCCTCCAACATTCGCTCCAACGTCCGCGAGCTCGAAGGCGCTCTGATCCGCCTGGTCGCGCACTCGTCCCTGATCGGCGCGGAAATCACTCTGCCCTACGCCCAGCAGGTCCTCAAGAATTTCATCGACTCGCAGGCCCGCAAGGTCACGATTGAGTCAATTCAGAAAGCGGCCGCTGAGCAGTTCGGGCTGCGGCTAGTCGAGATCAAAGCCAAAAATAATTCGCGCGCCATCGTCTATCCCCGGCAGATTGCCATGTACCTGGCCAAGCACCTAACCGAGGCCTCCCTCCCGGAGATCGGACGCCAATTCGGCGGCAAGCACCACACCACCGTGTTGCACTCGGTCGAGAAGATCAACAAAGCGCGCAAGGACGACAAAGATTTAAACAGGCTACTCAATAAATTGACCGAGCAGTTGGGCGGATGAGTCGCGGTTTGCACATCGATTTCCACTCAGCAGCAGAGTCTTCCGTCGCCTCCGCTGTGAACCGGGTGTGGAACTTGTGTAAGAGCAGGATGAAATCTCCGGATGCGGCCAGCTTCTACCCTCCCCACCGCCAAATCCGGAACTGGTTTTAAAATGGCACTGTCGCCGCAAGGCGAGGACCGCCATACAGTTGGGTCAGATTTCCACTTTTCCCAGCCCCCTACTGTTACTACTGGTTTTATTGCTTTTTCTTTTGATATAAGGAAGTATTCAAAGTAGCAGGGAGATCAGTATATATGCCGGCAGAAGCTTTAGCCTCAGCGGCGGGAACAGCCACTATGGAAATCACAGTCAGCAAGTTCGAACTGTTGCGCGAACTCACCGCCACCCAAGGCGTGGTCGAACGCAAGACCACCATCCCGATTCTCTCGAATTATTTATTCGAAGCCGCCGGCGACAAGCTGTCGTTGACTGCAACAGATCTGGATCTCAGCTTGCGCACTGCTTGTAGCGCGAAAGTGAAGAAAGAAGGCTCGTGTACCATTCCAGCCCGAAAGCTGCATGATTACGTCAAGCTGCTCCCAGATGCCGATATCACCATAAAGCTTCTTGAAAACCATTGGGTCAGTATTCGCTGTGGACGGTCGAATACCAAAATGGTCGGCATGGCGCGCTCCAATTTTCCAAGCCTGCCGGCATTTCCTACTGCGGGAGTTGTGAAGATTCCGGCTCAAGTGCTGCGCGGCATGATTGCCAAGACTGGATTCGCCATCGCCAACGAAGAATCCCGTTACACCCTGAACGGCGCACTGATGGTGCTCAAACCTGAGTCCATCACGATGGTCGCCACCGATGGCCATCGCCTCTCGCATATCGAGCGCAGCGGCGAAAAGTTCGACGGCATCTCTGGCGAGATGAAAACTCTCATCCCCAAGAAAGCCATGGACGAGCTGAAATCGCTGCTCGACGGCACAGACACCGAGACAATCGACTTTGCCAAAGACGAATCCACGCTCT
>DAIMDJ010000154.1:0-6820 GCA_036725905.1 Terriglobales bacterium | reverse complement strand
CGTGAATGATATCCGTCTTGAGCTGTTGGTAAACGCGTTCGGCAAGAGTCGTGTTGCTCGATTCGAGACCCTGACCTGTGCGGCGCGAATCGCCATGCGTGCGGCCGGATTTCAAAATCCTGCGCTCACGATTTAGGCTTCTGGTATTTGCCACAGGAACTCTTGAAAAGTGGATCGAGGTGAACCCCTTCGCCTCGGAACAATCAAGGCTAGAGCAACATTGGTATACCACAGATATGTAAATCTGAATACTCTTGACATACATCATTTCGGTGGAGTAGCTTGGCGAACCAAATCGTGACGGGGGTTTCGGTTGCGAGATCCAAGAGGGCACTTCCCGGACTGGCAAGTGAGTGCGAAACTGCTACTGATTGCCTCACTGGCGTCTGCGGCTTCGTTTGGGGCGCAACAAAAGGCTTCCAACACCCCTATTGTGGTCCGGGCAAGCAAGCTGTTTGACCCCACCTCCGGCCGCTTGCTTGACTCTCCCGTTGTGCTCATCTCTGGAAATCACATTGAAGCAGTGGGCAGCCGCGATCTCGCCACGCCGGCCAATGCGCGAATGATCGATCTTGGAAGCGCCACCCTTCTTCCAGGCTTGATTGATGTTCACACACACTTGACCTTCGACGCCGGAGGCGGTGGTTACGAATCGCTCGGCATCTCCACCCCGCGCGCTGCGCTGACCGGTGCTAAGAATGCAAGACTCACATTGTTAGCCGGTTTTACGACCGTGCGGAACGTGGGGGCAGAAGGTTACGCAGATGTCGCGCTGCGTGACGCCATTGATGCCGGGGATGTGATCGGGCCGCGTATGCAGGTTTCAGGGCCGCCGTTGGGCATTACCGGCGGACACTGCGACAGCAATCTGCTGCCTCCGCAATTTCATTACTCCGCTGAGGGCGCGGCGGATGGGGTGGAAGCTGTGATGCACAAGGTCCGGGAGGTGGTGAAATACGGCGCTGACGTTATCAAATTCTGCGCTTCCGGCGGAGTCTTCTCGAAGGGTGACAACCCCCGCCTGGAACAATACAGTCCGGCTGAGATGCAGGCTTTGATTACAGAAGCGCATCGCCTGGGCCGAAAAGTGGCCGCCCACGCGCATTCCACGGTTGCGATCAAGGACGCAGTGCGCGCCGGCGTGGACTCAATCGAACATGGGATTTTTCTCGACGATGAAGGCATTCAGTTGATGAAGGAGCACAACACTTTCCTGGTTCCGACCTCCTATCCGCTCTTCTGGTTTGAGGAGCACGCGCCGCAGATGCATTTACCGCCATGGGTCACGGAGAAAGCGGCCATCATTATTCCCGCCGCCAAGCAGAACATGACGAAAGCCTTTCACAGCGGCGTGCGGATTGCACTCGGCACAGACGCGGGAGTCTATCCGCACGGCGAGAATGGGGGCGAGTTCTGGTCGATGGTCACACTTGGCCTGACTTCAGCCCAAGCGCTGCAGGCAGGCACCATCAACGCGGCTGAACTTATGGGATGGTCTGACCGGGTCGGTTCCATCGCAAAAGGCAAGCTGGCGGACATTGTCGCGGTAAAGGGCGATCCCCTGTCCGACGTACGCATGTTGCAACACGTGCAGTTCGTAATGAAGGATGGCGTGGTTTACAAGGATGAAATCACTAATCAGGGGAACTCTTTGCATTCCTGGTAGGAGCTAGCACAGGAAAAGCAGCACGAGTTCGAGGGGGAAGCATGTGGATCAGGAGATTCAACAACATAGTTGTTTTGATTTTAGCGTTGGCCTACGTTGCGCCGGGGCAAAGCACTCAGGGCGGAATTGTCGGCACCATCCGGGACGAGAAGGGTGCCGATATTTCTGGGGCAAAGGTGCGGGTGACCAACGCGGCTACTGGTCTGCGACGGGAAACGACCACCGCGGAGAACGGACTGTACCGCGTGCTGGCGGTCCCCACCGGCGTCTACGAGGTCACTGCCGAAGCGCAAGGTTTCGCCACGACCACAGCCAAAAACATCGAAGTTGGTGTCGATCAAGTCCGAACGCTCGACTTGGCGCTGCGTGTCAGTGCAAGAGCAGAATCGATCACTGTGGCAGCCAATGCCGATCTCACACAAACCGAGACCGCGAAACTTGGCGAGGTTATTGATAACCGCAAAGTGGAAGATCTTCCGCTGAACGGGCGCGATTTTGCGCAACTGGCGCGGCTGAATCCGGGCGTTGCGAGTTCTGGGGGCGGAGGTGGACAGCAAGGGGGCGAAGGAGGCGTGTCGGGCTTCTCCTCCAACGGACAGCGCTCCACCTCCAACAATTTTCTGGTGGATGGCGTCGATAATAACGACTACTTCGGCGGGCAAGCGGCCCAGATTCCCTCCATTGATTCCATTCAGGAATTCGAAGTTCAGACCAACACTTTCTCGGCCGAATACGGCCGCAACAGCGGATCGGTGGTCAATCTTGTAACCAAATCAGGTACCAACCAGCTGCATGGATCGGTGTACGACTTTTTCCGGAATGATGTACTCGACGCCCGCAATTTCTTTAACGACCAGAGTTTCCCCAAATCATCATTGCGGCTCAACCAGTTCGGCGGTACTTTTGGTGGGCCCATCATCAAGAACCAGACGTTTTATTTCCTGAACTACGAAGGGTTCCGGCGCAGAGCGGGAATTACTCGCATTACGAATGTCCCCACTTTAGCGGAGCGGGCAGGCAACTTCACTGATCAGAATGGCAATCCTGTGACGTTTGCGGTGAACCCGGTAAGCGCGCAGCTGTTCAATCTATTTCCCAAACCAAATTTGAGCGATCCGTCAGGAAACTTCATCTCATCTCCTGAACAAGGTGACGGCACGGACCAGTTCCTGGTCAAAGTGGACCATCGCTTGCGCAGCTCAGACAGTTTGTCTGCGCGTTACAGCCGCGCCCGCGTCGACATTTTCTTTCCCTTTACTCCCGGACAGAGCGGAACCAATATTCCTGGTTATGGCGTGAACGATAACGGCGCCAACCACCTGGTGGCGTTGTCTTACACACGAGTAATCAGTCCGAGGACTCTGAACGAAGCACGCTTTGGTTTCACGCGTTCCAATATTTCGCTGGTCACACAGCCTGGACCAAAGGCGGCGGATTTTGGATTTAACACAGGCTGGACGCCCAATGCTCCGTTGAGTCTCGGGAATATTCCGCAATTGGCGTTTGCTGGCGGATTTGTCTCCGGCAGTTCAGCGGTGAGCAACCTTGGAGGCGCAATTGACCAGCCCAACCGCACGGCAGGTAATACCTTCCAGTGGATTGATAATCTGTCGCACACGACGGCGCGGCACGCTTTCAAGGTTGGTGGCGACATTCGGTATCTGCAACTGAATCGGCTGTACGATCTGTCATTCAGCGGGCAGATAACTTTCAGCGGGCTGGATAATACGCTCGGGGCTGGCGGCGCCAACATACCAAACGCGCTAATCGATTTCGCGGCAGGCCTCCCCGATGGCGTGCTGCAGTTTGTTGGCGATTCCCATCGCAACTTCCGCACTAGCAGTTACGGCGTGTTCGCACAAGACAGTTTCAAGCTTCGCCATAATCTGACTTTGAATTACGGCTTGCGATACGAACTGAACACCGTTCTGCGCGAAGCTCATGGGCGGCTGAGCACCTGGCGGCCACAGGATTTCACAACCTACCTTCCTCTCGCGCCTACAGTACAGACTGATTTAGCTGTCCTGCGCGCCTCCGGGGTAGTCACGCAGGGCGAGGTCGGCGGCATTTACGATCCCGACCACAACAACTTGGCTCCGCGGATTGGATTGGCTTGGGACACATTCGGCAATGGCAAGACAGTAGTTCGCACCGGATACGGAGTGTTCTACGAAACGGTCATCGGGAACATTCCAGGAAATGTAATGCTGAATCCGCCATTCTTGCCCGACTATTTCACTCCATTTCCTTTTGCGGCAGCACTCTGGCCCAACGTGTTCGGCCCCTCGCCTTTTCCTGTACTGACGATTACGCAGCAGAGGCTGAGAACACCTTACGCGCAGCATTACAACCTGGAGATTCAGCATGAATTACCAGGGCGGATACTTTTGGAAATCGGATACGTCGGTACGTCAGGGACAAAACTGCCCCGTTTCCGGCAGATTGATCAGGCATTTATCACGCAAAAGCAGCTAAACCAGCTTACCCCTGATCTGAGTACGCGACTTTCGCTGATGGGGCTGCCTCCTGGAGCGGTGCAGTCTTTAGTCAGCGGCATGCCGGCCACGATCCCGTTTATTCCCAGCGTTGCACGCACGCCATATTTTGGATACGCGCAGCTCTTTCAGGCCGAGAACGTGGTCAGCTCGAATTACAACAGCTGGCAAGCCAAGCTGGACAAACGATTCAGCCACGGCCTCTCATTTCTGACTTCTTATACATGGTCTCATTCAATCGATGGCGCATCGGTCTTCTTCGGCTCGGGTGCCAATGCCACTACCATCTTTCCGCAGGACAATTACAACTTGCGGGCCGAGCGTGGGAATTCGGATTTCGACATCCGCCATCGCCTGAGCTGGAGCTTGATCTACGAACTGCCGGCGATGCACCAGTTGCCAAAATTGCTTGGCCAAGGCTGGCAGGTTGGCGGAATTCTTACATTGCAAACGGGACAGCCCTTCTCTGTGCTCACGGGCAAGGGCTTGAGTGGGACGGGCTTGGGCAATGATCGCCCCGACCTGGTGGGGGATCCGAATGCCGGGCCCCACACCGTGCAGAAGTGGTTCAACACATCAGCATTCGTGGACAATCAGCCCCTGACCTTCGGCGATGCCGGGAGGAACATTGTTGTCGGCCCAGGATACCGTGACTTCGATTTCTCCATCCTGAAGAACATGAAACTCGGAGAAAGTGTCAACCTACAGTTCCGCACTGAGTTCTTCAACATCACCAATCATCCCAGTTTTGCTCTTCCCAGCAATATTCGAGCGGCTGCCAATTTCGGGGCGCTGTTCACGACCCCGGATGCGGCGCAGAACAATGTGGGCCTGGGCTCTGGCGGTCCGCGCCTCGTGCAATTCGCTTTGAAGTTGAGTTTCTAGAAGAAGGCCAATTCCAATGCGCTTGGCTCACCTTATTAGTTTCCGAACAATCCTGTTGATCTTTGTGCTTGCTGCGGTCTTTCCCGGCCGCGCGGCGCCGGTGGTAAAGCAGATCGGCCCGGGACTTTATGCCTACATCTCCGATAATGACTCGAGCGCCAATTCCACTGTTCTGATCGGTGGCAAAGGCATTCTCGTCGTCGATACCGGGTTGAATGATGAGGAGGGCGGGAAACTGTTACGGGCGATCAGGAATATCTCTGCGCTTCCCGTGCAGTACATCGTGAACACGCATTACCATCCGGACCATCAGGGAGGCAATGCCACTGTCGGCCCGGCTGCTGTCGTCATCTGTACAGACTGGACACGCGAGCGCACGGTACAGCTCCTCACCTCACTGCCGTCAGCAAACCGTTCACGATTTCGTCTGGCAGACGTAACTTTCCAGCAGAAGATTACACTGCACCTGGACCCATATACCGCCGAAGTATATTTCCCGGGGAAGGGGCACACGTCGGGCGATGCGCTGGTCTATTTCCCGGAACAGCATGCAATCGCCATGGGCGATCTATTTTTGAATCGGTCTTCACCCGCCATGGATCAGGGCAGCGTTGAAAGCTGGATCAAAGCGCTCGATGCTGTGCTGACCTTGCCCGTGGAAGCGGTAGTTCCGGGTCATTTCGAATTAGCCACAAAGGCCGAACTGTGGCGATTTCGCAATTACCTGAACGATCTCTATCAACAGGTGCGTGCGCTGTATGAGAAGAGCGCCAGCCTGGAGCAGGTCAGGCAGGGCATACACATGGAGCAATACCAGGATTTCCGCCAGTACCCAAAGTTTGAAGCGACTTTTGCCGATAACGCCAACACGATCTATCAGCAGCTCAAGCAGCAATAGAAAAAGTCATGTCTGATTTTCCGATTTCGTGGGTCAGGGAATGCTTCCCCGCGCTCAATCTGGGGGACAACTTCATTTTCTTCGACAACGGGGCGGGTGCCCAGATTCCCCAGGCAGCATTGGACGCAGTGCAGAAACACCTGATCCTCCGCAACGTGCAGCGCGGAGGCCGATACCGCCAAAGTGTGGAGGTGGACGAAACCATTCAACGGGCAAGGCAGAGCGTTGCAGCGTTTCTCAACGCGAACTCGGCGGACGAGGTTGCTTTCGGCATGAATGCGACCTCGTTCATTCGCATTGTAAGTCTCGCCATTGCCGACATCATGGGAGCGCGGCGAGAAATTATCGTCACTGATATGGATCATGAAGCGAATATCGCGACATGGTTGGTGCTGGAAAAGCGAGGCGCGGAGATCCGGTGGTGGAAGATGCGGGAGGATGGGCTCCTCCATACGGGAGACCTCGAGCCACTGTTAAGCTCTCATACTCGCATGGTCGCGTGTGCAATGGCTTCCAACGCGCTGGGTTCCATTGTGGATGTGAAGGAAGTTTCCCGGATGGCGCATGCCGCTGGTGCCGAAGTGTTCGTCGACGCGGTGCATTATGCGCCGCATGGTCCTATCGATGTCCAGGATCTCGATTGCGATTATCTCGTCTGCTCAGGATACAAAATCTTCGCGCCACACATGGGATTCTTATGGGGCAAGGCAGCCGCGCTCGACGCATTGCCGATCAAGTGGGACGACGGCCCGAATCGGTTGTACGAATCCGCGGCCTATCGGCGCCAGCTCGAGGAGACCGCGCGGCGAGCCGGCAAGGTCGTGCGCAACGACGGCGACGCTCCGGGCGCGCTGGCCTCCGCGGCGCGGGTTGTCA
>DAIMDJ010000153.1:1248-6836 GCA_036725905.1 Terriglobales bacterium | reverse complement strand
AGCCGGCCAAAGCGTCCAAGACGAAGCGGCGTAAGTAACCTTCCTAAAGTAAACTGGCAACTAGCCACTGACCATTGCCAACCACCCCATGGGCACCCGCCGCAAATCGCGTGAACTGGTTTTGCAGATGCTGTTTCAGGCTGATATGGGACGGCAAAGCCCCGATGACGTGCGCAGGATTTTCTGGAAGGAGCGCAGTTCGGTGGATGCGGAGGCGCGCGGTTTTGCAGAAGACCTGTTTCGTGTGGCTACGGACCGCACTGAAGAAGTCGACAAACTGATTGAAGGTCACGCCGAGCATTGGCGTATGGATCGCATGGCGGCGGTTGACCGGAATATTCTGAGGGCGGCGGTGGCCGAGTTGCTGGGATTTCCAGCCACGCCGCGCGCAGTCATTATTAATGAAGCGCTGGAGATTGCGCGTAAGTTTTCCAGCCCCGAGTCGGTGCAGTTTGTTAATGGCGTGCTGGATAGTGTGGGGCGGGAATTGGAAATGTCGGGCAGGACGTGAATTGCACACGGGGCCTCGCTACAAAAAGCCACTGGCCCGACGACCAGCGTCTGCTTCACGGTTTCACTGCAATCAAATCCGGATCACACGCCGTAGTGGTTGCAGTTCCCGTCCCGCTCTGAGCGCTCGCCGCGACGCCCGTTGGGTTGACGACCGTGAAAGTTCCGCCGCCTAATGCCGCAATAAGAAATGTGCCGTTGTTGCCGGCATTTGCCATACCCGCAATGGCTATGCCTTTGCCGGCCTGCAGACCCGGGCCGGAAGCGAGGGTGTAGGAGTAGGTCGTGTTTGAAACGTTTTGCGATGCAGCCGTGATGTTCACCACAGTCTGTTGCGGAAATGTTACCCCAGTGCAGAACTCACCCAATGGGTTTGCGACCGTTGTGGGCAAGGATATCTGAGTAAGGTCGGTGTCGGTCTGGGTGTCGATCACATGAATTTCGCCGTCGCTGGCGCCCACGTAGAGATTGATTCCATCGGGGCTCAGCCCGAGGGCGAGCGGCGTGGCGTTGTTCAGCAGTCCGAAGGCGGAAGGTGTCTGGTCGAAAATGTTGTAGACCAGCACGGAACCCAATTCATTGGCGAGCAGGTATGCGCGCCTGCCATCGGGCGACACAATCAACTGTTTAGCGGTGAAATTGCCCTGCCCGAAACCAACCGAGGAAGTCACGCCGTTCGAGATGGTGACAAAGCCGCGAGGATCGGGGCATCCCGGACTGCCCAGGACCGGGCTGCCGGAGACTGTCGCGGTGACAATGTCGGCATTGGGCGGTGCCAGGACGAGCATTTCGTTACCGCTCGGAGGAGGAGTTGTGGAATTTAACGCATTCGGCAATGGCCGAATCATAGTCGCGCCGCTAACAGCCACGGTGCCGCCGAGTGTAGCCGAGCCGGCGTCGCAGGTCGGGCTGAAGGCTACACCGTTCGAATCCACAACGTATCCCGCTAACCCGCTTGCCAGAAATGCAACGTCAGTAGCGGGCGCGGCTAGTGAAACCGAGCGCAGAGGTTCAAGAGCTGAGTAAATATAGAGCGTCTGGCCAGCGACAATGAACGCCTTCAGATTGTCAGGCGAAAAAGCCGCGGCCGTGGCTCCGGCAATGTTGAGAGCGACAGTGGCGCCCGTGCTGCTCACGATGAAAACCTGGTTGGGCGTTTCTGCGGTGTCAGAGACGATGATTCTGCTGCCGTCTGGCGAGATTGCCAGAACATTTCCGGGCGCTGACTTATTTTCGCTGACGCTTGTCGAGACGACCATCAATCCCTTTGTGCCGAACTCTCCCAGGTTCGTGCCAAGGTATGCGTTCCTTCCTTGCCGATCAAACAACAATGAATTCGGGGTGGCTGGGAGACCAACTGCATTTCCGACGGTGTTTGCCGGAATCGCGATGGGAACAAGGATAGTAACGCAGCCTTCCAGGACACCGCACCCAGTACTCGAAGCGAACAGAGTAGAGCTTGCCGGAGTGGTGCTGTTCGCAGGCGGAGTCACGATAACTTGCAGAGCGGTTTCCGGGTAAATGGGTGTGAGCGGCGTGAGGCCGATATTACACGTGGGCGGAGTACAGGAAGCGATCACGCTGGCGCCGCCGACCCCCGGTGTGCTGACGGCTCCGCTGCTGCTCACGGTCACCGATGCGGGATTGGACGAAGACCACGTCAGCGGAACGCCTGTAATTGGTATCCCAGCCACGTCAGTCACTGTCGCCCCGATCGTTTTGCCGGCGCCTTTGATGAGCACGATCTGATTGATTTGGGCGTTATTGTCCACAGTGAGCTGAACCGATTGCACGGCGCAAGTATTGAAAGATAAAGGCGTGCTGTTCACGCCGCTGACGCTTGCTATGAGCGGAGTGGTCCCGGGAACGTTCGCCGTGGCTTGCACTTGTCCCGGCAGGAGACCGCTGATCGGCTTGGCCTGGGTCGCCACATTGAGCGTCACTACATTGAAAGTAACTGCCTGCCAGGTGAACGGGCCTACGGTCGGAGTGATGTCAATGAGACCGGTACTGCCGCGCGTAAAGGCACTTGCCTGGTAATTGACGATTTGGGTTTTCGAGAAGCAGTTTTGCGAATTGGGCGGAGTTTGCCCGGGTATCGGAGTGATAGTGATGTTCTCAATATGCTGATGAACGTACACGGTTGTGGGAGGGCTGCTTATGCCCTGTGCCGTAGCTGTCACCTGGGCAGTGCCAACTGGGCCGGGCGTGCAGATTTGCGGGGTGCTTAGCGAATTCCAGGTTCCTGCGCACGCAAGCCCGTTACTTGCGATCGTTAGGACGGCGGTGTTGCTGGACTCAAACGAAACCGGGGTTGCGATTGTGCGGTTGATGCTATTCCGGGGAGTCGCAGTAAAACCGATAATTGCGCCCACATCCATTGAGGCGCTGCTTGCGGGGCTAAGGCTGATGCTCGCAGGAGCGGGGAAATTCACGGTCCGAGCAGCTTTGGTGCCACAGCCGGCCAAGGCGAAGATCAAAGTTAGGACGGAGACTCCCCCCAACATCGAAACACACAACCTACCCATGAACCCTCCCCGCCTCGCGATCTTCCACGGGCGAGCATGCTTTGTTCTGGAAAATTTCCAGTGTAGAGGCATGAATGGTTTTCAGCAAGCTCACCCCGCTCGCGAAATCCTGAGCACGCGAGGGATCACTTGAGCCGCTTCCTCAGAGTGAGCGATCCGGATCTTTCAGCAATGAGCGTCTGAGTTAAAGACGGATTCCCCTCCGCCGACCCCGAAACATTTCCAAACAATTGAGATGCGCACCGTGTATCCGGTTGACGATGCGCGAAGTGAGTTGTTATATTTATAGAGTTCCGCGAGTCAAGTCTGGCTTACCTGTACCCGGCGGTTTTCTTAAGCACCTGAGTGCGTGCGAAGACCCCGAAAGCACACAGTTGAGCTTTGGAAATAAACGCCTCCGGAAGGCGAAATGTGTCCGGAGACGCCCTCGCTGAAACGCCCCGCGCAAACCTTTCACGTTGAAGGGATATGCGGGGCAAAGCTGACGAAACGGAGCATCTCCCGTGGGGTTTCCGGGCCTGGTGCCACCGTCGGCGGCGTTAGTCTAAACGGGAAACCGAAATCTCTCGTGCCGTAACTGACGCGAGAAGCATGGTTGGCCAACCGCCATCCAGTCCTGAATCAAGAATCGAGAAGCGGCATCGCTTTCACAAAGGCCCGCGCTGCGGGTGTGCGATGTGAGCCGCTGAGGGAGCAGCAGGAATAAAGCATGCCTACCTTCAATCAGTTAGTGAAAGCTGGCCGCAAGCGGCCTCGGTATAAGACGGCCAGTCCGGCGCTGCAAGGATGCCCGCAGAAGCGTGGCGTATGCACGCGCGTGTACACGCAGACGCCGAAGAAACCGAACTCCGCGCTGCGGAAAGTGGCGCGCGTGCGGTTGACGAATGGAATCGAAGTCACGACGTACATTCCTGGGGTCGGCCACAATTTGCAGGAGCACTCGATTGTGCTGATTCGCGGTGGCCGCGTGAAAGATCTGCCGGGAGTGCGCTATCACGTAATTCGGGGAACACTGGATGCAGTGGGCGTCGCGAACCGGAAGCAGGGCAGATCGAAGTACGGAGCGAAGAGACCAAAGTGACGAGGCGTCTGAGCCTCGCGGGCGTCATCCTGAGCGGAGCGAAGGATCTGGTTTCTAGTCGTGGGCAAAAGCAGATTCCTCACCGCTGAAGCGGATTCGGAATGACAAGGGAATGGGAAGCGGTTCGGAAAATCGATTGACGGTTGGGCTGAAAGCTGACGGCTGAGAGCTGACAGCTAGAAAACCAGGAGCTAAAAGCTGAATGCCTAGAAAAGGACATATCGCGAAGCGCGGCGTAGAGCCTGATCCGGTCTACGCGTCGGATCTAGTGACGAAGTTTGTCAACTCCATGATGTGGGCCGGGAAGAAGAGCACAGCCGAGGGCATTTTTTATGAAGCCCTGACCCGCCTACAACAGAAGGGCGGAGATGAGCCGCTGAAGTTGTTCAAAAAGGCGGTGGAAAACGTCAAGCCGCTGCTTGAAGTGAAGACTCGCCGCGTTGGCGGCGCGAACTATCAGGTGCCGGTGGAAGTGAATCCGGACCGGCGCACCTCGCTTGCAATCCGCTGGCTGATTACGTACTCGCGTGGACGCGCCGAGAAAGGGATGATCGACAAACTCAGCAACGAGTTGCTGGATGCTGCGAATAATCGCGGTGCCGCGATCAAGAAGAAGGAAGATGTCCACCGCATGGCGGAAGCGAATAAGGCGTTTGCGCATTACCGATGGTAGGAAAAGTTGACAATTGGATAAACGGAAAATTGGGTAAGTGAACGGCGCTGCTTGGGTTTTTCAATTGCGCAATTATCCGATTACCAAATTACAAAATCAGAGAGTTCCGGAGCCTCAGAAAGAGAAAGTAGATCGTGCCCAGACAAGTTCCTTTAGAACGGTGCAGGAACATCGGCATCATGGCCCACATCGATGCCGGGAAGACCACTACGACGGAGCGCATCCTTTTCTATACGGGAAGAACGCACCGCATCGGAGAGGTCCACGAAGGCACTGCGACCATGGACTGGATGGAGCAGGAGCAGGAACGCGGCATTACGATTACCTCTGCCGCGACCACGTGTTTTTGGCGCGACATCCGCATCAACATTATTGATACACCGGGCCACGTAGATTTCACTGCTGAAGTCGAGCGATCGTTGCGAGTGCTCGACGGCGCTTGCGCCGTATTCGACGCCGTGCATGGCGTCGAGCCACAGTCAGAAACCGTATGGCGCCAGGCTGATAAATACGAAGTCCCGCGAATTTGCTTCATTAATAAGATGGATAAGATGGGCGCCGATTTCGAACACGCCATCGACACCATCCGCAAACGCCTCAATGCCCGCCCTGTAGCGATTCAGCTTCCCATCGGACAAGAAGACAAGTTCAAAGGCGTGATCGATCTATTCAACATGAAAGCGGTCATCTGGAAAGATGAGACGCTGGGCGCCGAATACGTCACAGAAGAAATTCCCAACGAGCTGAAGAAGAAAGCAAGCGCTTTCCATAATCAGATGGTCGAAACCATCGTGGA
>DAIMDJ010000153.1:0-1148 GCA_036725905.1 Terriglobales bacterium | reverse complement strand
TTCAAGATCATGACTGACCCCTACGTGGGCCAGTTGACGTTTATTCGGATTTACTCCGGACAGCTTAAGACGGGCGATTCGGTTTACAGCACCGCCAAACGGCGCACCGAGCGCATTGGCCGTCTGCTCCAGATGCACGCCAACAAGCGCGAAGAAATCAGCGAAATTTACGCCGGCGACATTTGCGCGTGCGTTGGGCTGAAGAACATCACGACCGGTGACACGATTTGCGACGAGAAGCACCCGATTTTCCTGGAGTCGATTGAATTCCCGGCGCCGGTAATTGCGGTGGCGGTCGAGCCTAAGACCAAGGGCGATCAGGAAAAAATGGGCGTAGCGCTTTCGAAACTGGCCCAGGAAGATCCTACCTTCAAAGTTCATACTGACCCAGACAGCGGTCAGACCATCATCAGCGGCATGGGCGAATTGCATCTCGAGATAATTGTTGATCGCATGATGCGGGAGTTCTCCGTTGAGGCCAATGTCGGCAAGCCGCAGGTGGCGTATCGCGAGACCATTCGCAAGCACGCCGAAGCGGAAGGTAAGTACATCCGGCAGACTGGCGGCCGCGGTCAATATGGCCACGTCAAGATTCGTCTGGAGCCGCAGCAGCCGGGTGCGGGATACGAATTTGTGAATGACATCGTTGGCGGCGTGGTGCCGAAGGAATACATCAAGCCCGTCGATCAGGGGATTCGTGAGGCGATGGAAGGCGGCGTTCTTGCCGGCTATGAGATGGTCGATGTGAAGGCCATTCTCTACGATGGCAGCTATCACGAAGTCGATTCGAACGAAATGGCATTCAAGATTGCCGGTTCGATGGCGTTCAAAGAAGCCGCGCGCAAGGCTTCGCCCGTGCTGCTGGAGCCGGTGATGTCGGTCGAAGTGGTTGTTCCGGAAGAATACATGGGCGACATTATTGGCGATTTGAACTCGCGTCGTGGACGGATTGAGGGCATGGAGCATCGCGCCGGCTCGCAGGTGATCAAAGCAATCGTGCCGCTGGCAGAGATGTTTGGCTATGCCACTCACATGCGTTCAAGCACGCAGGGCCGCGCGACCTACTCAATGCATTTTGCGCGTTATGAGGAAGCCCCGCGCTCAGTGGCGGAGGAAATCATCGCCCGTGTGCAGGGGAGGACGGTGGG
>DAIMDJ010000152.1:5785-6841 GCA_036725905.1 Terriglobales bacterium | reverse complement strand
GCGCCCGCATTCATCAACTCATCCTGGCCGAATCCTCCGGAAAGCAAGCCCACCCCCAATGCGCGAGCGCGCTGGGCTGCAAGCAGATCCCAAATGCTGTCGCCCACGACCACACAATTCTCCAGATCAGTTCCGAGCTTCCGGGCGGCGGCAAGGAATAAATCGGGGTCGGGCTTGGCGCGCTGCACATCATCTCTCGTGATCACTGGAATGTCTTTGCCGAGCCCTAATAATTTCAAGGGCCGCTCCGCTCCCTCACGGCTGCCACTGGTGGCGATTGCCCAGGGCACGCCCAATCTCGAAAGCGTTTGCAGCAAATCCTTGGCTCCAGGAAGGACGTGGACTGTATCAACCCGCTTCTTGAACGCTTCGCTATGAAGTTTTTGCAAGCGAGCGATTTCTTTTGAGTCTAGTTGCCGTCCCGCTTCGCGAAAAAATGCATGCACGATCAGGCCGCCGCTCATGCCAATGCGGCGATGAATGTACCAATTCGGAAGATGAATATCCTCTGCTTCGAGCGCCTCCCGCCAGGCCAGCACGTGCTGGTAGACGCTGTCAATCAGCGTGCCATCCAGATCAAACAGAAACGCGGGCTGCGGGCGAGCTTTCGAATTGTGTTCTGCCATTCGGCCCCTCTTAACTCAGCGATGCGAATCCGTGTGCTAGTATCTACTGTTTTCATGCGCGCCGCAGGCGTGGTAGAGGTGCGTTTACCGGCCGGCGGCGTTTTCCCAGGGGCGGCAATCAGCATCGAAGCGGGAGCGCCATGAAAGATACTCTGGGAGTTCTGTTGGCAGGAGGAGCCGGCGAGCGGCTCTATCCTCTCACGCGCGACCGCGCGAAACCTGCCGTTACCTTCGGCGGGATCTATCGCATTATTGACATCACCCTCTCCAACTGCGTCAACTCCGATCTGCGCCGCGTTTACATTCTCACGCAATACAAAGCCCTATCGCTGAATCGTCACATCCGTGAAGGCTGGAATATCATGGGCCGCGAGATGGACGAGTTCATCGAAGTATTGCCTCCTATGAAGCGGGTGAGTGAACAGTGGTA
>DAIMDJ010000152.1:4429-5685 GCA_036725905.1 Terriglobales bacterium | reverse complement strand
CCTAAGCAGACGGAATTGCGTTCACCATTCAATCCGGACAAAGTGTCGGCGTCGATGGGCATTTATCTGTTCAACACTGACGTGCTGATACCTGTGCTGCTCAAGGACGCCGAAGAGAACGCATCAAGCCACGATTTCGGCAAAGATATCCTGCCGCGAATGGCCGCCGACTACCGCGTCTACGCTTACGACTTCGTTGATGAGAACAAGAAAGAAGCGCTGTACTGGCGCGATGTGGGAACTCTCGAGGCGTACTACGAAGCGAACATGGACATCGTCGCGGTGTCCCCGGTGTTCAATCTGTATGACGAAGACTGGCCGATTCGTACCCATCAGCGCCAGTATCCGCCGGCCAAATTCGTTTTCGCTGAAGCGGGGCGGACGGGGACGGCGCTCGATTCCATTGTTTCTTCCGGCTGCATTGTTTCCGGCAGCACAGTTCGAAACAGTGTCCTCTCGCCGGATGTGCGCGTAAATTCCTACAGCGAAGTGGATGCTAGCATTTTGTTCTCTCACGTCAATATTGGCCGCCATTGCCACGTTCGTAAGGCAATTATTGATCGCGATGTGCATATTCCCGAGGGCACAACCATCGGCTTTGATCCCGAGGCCGATCGCCAGCGCTACTTTGTAACTGAAAGTGGAATTACGGTTGTTACGCGCGACTACTCGTTATTCGAGAACCCGGTAACCGTCGATTACTTCACTAGTGAGTAGCGTGAGAAACTTTCTTGCCGATTTCCACTCATAGGTAAAGTTGTGATGGTAGATACGGACAACACGAAGCGATGAATTGCCCCGAATCGCTGCCCTTCACGGTGTTTCCACTTTCTGTGATACAAACGCCCGATGCCCGAATCCTGCGCGGTAACTCTCGTGCGCGCCATTGGCCGCTGGAGCATGGCCGCGCTGGTGATCAATTCTATTATCGGCAGCGGCATCTTCGGTTTGCCATCGGATCTAGCCAAACTGCTTGGTAATGCAAGCCCGTACGCCGTTCTGATCGCGGGCGGGGCGATGGGCGTGATTATGGCCTGCTTCGCCGAGGTGGCCTCGCGCTTCACGCAAACTGGCGGCCCTTATCTGTATTCTCGGGTGGCGTTCGGCCGCTTAGTGGGAATCGAAATGGGGTGGATGCTCTGGCTGGTGCGGCTGACGGCGCCGGCAGCCAACGCGAGCTTATTCGTCATTTACCTTCGCGAGTTTTGGCCGCGCGCCATGGATCCATTGCCACGCCTCTGCGTTTTGACTCTCCT
>DAIMDJ010000152.1:0-4329 GCA_036725905.1 Terriglobales bacterium | reverse complement strand
TGTTCGCTGCGCTGATTACTTGCACCGCGCTCTACACCGTAATTCAATGGGTTGTGGTCAAGGCCCTGGCGGATCCGGCGCACAGCGAACGTCCGTTGGCGGAGGTCGCGAGGCTGGCGATGGGAAATTCTGGCGCAGCTCTGATTGCGGTGGGTGCGCTGGTCTCGATTTACGGTTACCTCAGCGCCAACATGCTGGCCGTGCCTCGGCTCACTTTTGCTCTGGCCGAACAGCAGGATTTCCCAGCGATTTTTGCGGCGGTACACCCTCGTTTCCGCACACCTTATTTTTCCATTCTTGTGTTTGCCACGCTGGTCTGGTTATTCGCGCTGCTTGGGAACTTCACTTGGAACGTAACCCTCTCAGCCGCTGCCAGGTTGTTTTGCTACGGGGCGGGATGCGCCGCTTTGCCGGTTCTAAGAAGAAAACAACCAGGCGGAGCGCGCTTTCAATTGCCCGCCGGATCGCTGTTGGCTCTTATCGGTGTCGCAGTGTGTGTGGTCCTGATCACACAAATCGATTTACGAAAGTCACTCATTCTTATCGCAGTGATTATTACAGCATTCTTGAATTGGATGGCCGTGCGCAACCGCGAATCACAACAAACGGTGAGCCAGATTTCGCTGGAATAATCAGCGTAGGTAAACGAGTGAACGGCGTTTCAGGCGGGAACTGCCGGCGTGCTGCGGGTTAGCTCTTAACTTCCTTAGTTGAGTCCTTCGCCGGGTCGGCAGGAGTTTCCTTCATGCCATTCTTAAGCGCCCGAAGGCCCTCGCCAATACCCTTGCCGAGCTCAGGCAACTTCTTTGGACCGAACACCAGCAGGGCAATGAAAAAGATCACCAGCAGGTGCATCGGCTGAAAAAGCCCTTCAAACATACACTTCCTCCCAAATCCTTAAAAACCTATTTTAACACTGTCGGTACACGAGGCCGGCATCAACAGGCGGTTTATTTGTGTCACACCACATTAGAAATGTCCCCCGCCCGCCGCGCCAAACCGCGATTCCCAAACGGTTGGCACCTAAAAGGTCCATTACCTCCGTGACCTACTAGATATTACTGCCCCGGTCTATGTTGCAAACCAGGGGCCGGCCAGGTTTATTCCCTCCGGCCAAGGAGCGACGTGCGCCGGAACCTTCTGGTTTTTCTGCTACTTACCTTGCTCCCTCTGCTCGCGTCGGCGGAGCAGAATGACCTCAAACCGATAGATTGCACGCAGCTCATGGCCTGGATTGCCGGCGGAGTCTCTACCCCGCGACTGCAACATCTCTTGCGCGAGCGAACGATCGGATTCTTTCCCAATGAAGCCACGATCAAACTGCTGATCCGCGCCGGCGCCGAGCCAGTATTCATTCGTAGCTTGCGTGTGACAAGAGCAACACCGAAAGCATCAGCAAGCGCATGTCCAGCAAAGCTCGCCCAGGCTGGCGAACTGGTTCGCGAAAAGCATTATGACGACGCCGCAACCACCCTCGATCCGCTGATCGCGTCCGATCCTCACAATCCTGCACTGCACTTTCTGATGGGCTACATCCGCCAGCAGCAGGAAAACTGGGACCGGGCCTTCGACGAATACTCGACTTCACGCGATGAGTTGCCCGGCTCTTCGGACACGCACAGCCGTCTAGCCTACGTCTTCTATCGTTACGACGATGCCGACAAAGCAGTCGCGGAAGCGCGAACTGCGCTCAGCATCGATCCCACGAATGCTGAGGCCTATCGCTATCTCGGTTTGGGTCTTTATGCCAGTCATAAGGATGCCGGAGCTCTGCATGCTTTCGAGGAATCGTTGGCCCGTGAGCCTAAGCGCGCTGAGGTTTATTACGATATGGCTATCACCTTGCGCGATAAAGGCGATGCCACTGCTGCCAGTGCCGCTTATCGCAAAGCTGTCGCGCTGAATCCGCAGTTCTGGGAAGCCTACAACAATCTCGGATTGCTCTTACACGATTCGGGAAAACTCGATGATGCGATCTCTGCGTATCGCGAAGCTAAGCGGCTCGCGCCCGGCGAAGCCTCTGTCCGCAATAATCTCGGCAATGCATTTTGTGACAAGGGCGACTATGACTCGGCTATCGCCGAGCTTCGCGAACTTTATCGCATGATCCCCGGTTGGGAACGTGGCCATAGCTGCCTGGCCAAGGCGCTGCTGGCAAAAGGGGAGATTCAGCCGGCGATCGGTGAACTCCGGCTTGCCATCCAGCAGAATCCAGCCGGCGCGGCTGAACATCGGGTACTCGGCCAGACTCTGCTAATCCTTCATCAGGAGGAAGAGGCAGTGCGCGAGTTGCGCACCGCAGTTGAATTGGATCCGGATTCCCCCCTGGCCCACCACTTTCTCGGCACAGCCCTTTTTGAAGCTCAAAATTTCCCGGCTGCGGAAACCGAATTCCGCCAAGCCGTGCGGCTTCAGCCCAGCGCCAGCAATCACTACTATCTTGCCGCTTGCCTCATGAATCTCGGCCGTTACGACGAAGCCCTGGCGGAACTGGACACCGCTGCGCGGATGGAGCCAAGCCAGAGCCTCTACCGTGCTCGCAAAGAGGAGTTGGAGAAGCTAATCAAGGCGGGCAATCGCTAGCGTCTCCTCTTGAGTGGCTGTATCACTCTGACGTGCCAAGTGCCGACCGTGCGACATCAAACCCGCGTAAGTCTCTGATTCCATGCACGCGGAACTTGGCTGCTCAACTGCTATGTCCTATCGGTCAGTAGCCAGCATGTACTGCCGTACCATCGGCAACCAGAACCTTGAGACCTAGAATGGCTTTTGGTTTACAAGCTTTGCAGTTTATCCGGGAGTAGGATCCATGAACACGACCCAGGCCGCAACCGCCACTGCCAGGATGTCCCAGGCTGTTCTTCCGCGCGCGAGCGAAATCAACGCCGCAAACTTTGCCACGCCGCGGCGCGGCGGCTATGGCATGCCCTGCGCGAAGTGCAAGACCTATTATTCGGCTGATCTTGATTCATGCCCAGTGTGCAAGACGACTGAGCGCGTTTCGCCGATCCCGGCTGGAGCGGCTGCGGTTGAGGCCACTGAGCCAGAGTTAACCCCCGATGAGGCCGCACTGGAAGCCGAACGCGAGCGCTTTCTGCGCGAGTTCAAGTCGCAAGTGTATGCCTCGCATATGCAGATTAATACCGCTGCCAGCTTCCGCTGCAGCAAAGAGGAAAATCATCAGGGGGCATTCGAACCGGCCGCGGTATGTCAAGACTGCTACGACCAGGCGCGCGGCCAGATGGACCTGATGGAAGCCGCCCTGCACATGGATTTAAAAGAAGCGACGCAGATCGTATACGATGCCGTGTGGTCAGATCCTTCCGACCCGGGCAAGACCTACCAGAACGCCGCTCAGGCACTGCTCACCGAGTTACGGAACCGGGCTGGAATTTCCGCGGTCTTGGGCCCTCTGCAAGCCTTGCCCCATTAATTTTTGGATGCAGGGATCACTGCGCCTTGAGGGTGACCCATTTTCTCCCGGCGTACAGCCGATATCCGCCACCGTCTTCGACAATCTTTAGGGGCACAGGATGAGCCAGCCTGTCCTCAAGCTTTGCGCTCACGCTGAGCACATCATTGGCGCCAACGTCCATGACAAGAAATTTGTTAGCTTTTGAGAAGCCGAACCCATATTGTCCTGGTGCAAGCTCTGTTCCCTCGACATTCAATTTTACTTCTGTAATGAGGAATCCCTGATACTTGGCCTGAACATCAGCGGCATAGCCGGATGTATCCACAAGCCCCGCTAACACCAGCTTGCCATCGGAACTGCTGAATCCCACAGAATTGCGAAGCTGGACTGAGGCTGATTGCCCTCGAAAGAAGTAAGCTGTCGGGACAATGCGCTTCAGATCTTCTGCGCTGAGCACGCCCGCTTTGGGCGCTTGGGCCATCGTAACGGACGTGAGAAGAGCAAGTAGAAAACTTCCGAAGCACACAGCAAGTCGCGCAGTCATCGATAAATCCCCTCCTAAATTCTTGTGGCTACTACTTAGCTTCACCCGCCCATCTGAGAACTGAGAACTAGGAACTGAGAACTGGTTTTTAAAAACCACGGCTACCCTGCGGTTACCAGTTCAGACTGACGTTCACTCGCAACGAAATACTGAGCGGCCTGCGAAACAAAATCAGTTCTCAGTTTCTAGTTCCCAGTTCTCAGTCAACTACCGGATATCGCCATTACGGCTCAGCGGCAAAACTCAGCTTACCGAACGCGCTGGGCACATGAAAATTCGGCGTGGGCGTACGAGTCGGCTGCCATGCCATGTAGAAGCGCGGCTCTTTCGATCCCTCAATGCGATAAAAATTCGCCCGCCAAACCGCCGC